>JAFPRD010000249.1:0-2861 GCA_017401005.1 Lachnospiraceae bacterium | reverse complement strand
TCTTTACGGTATTTTCGAGGCTCTTTCTGATACCGCCCAGTTCCATAAAGGGCTTGTCCAAATTATCTACCGAGACACCGGCTCCGTTTATACCGCTGTTTTCTCCATTGTCGCTTGCGCTGAACTGAATAACAAAATTGTACTGACCGGAAAAATCTTCAAATTCCGTTCCGTTAGTATTTCTGGATATCCAATGGTTCTTATCATAGGAGCCGATCGCTGCCATAACAAGTACAGAAGGAAACTCTTTTTTGATTGTATCGAGGCACTCCTGAATACGCTCAATAAATTTATCCATATCAGGCTCGTAAATACCCTGATTAAATACTTCCTTTCCCTGGTCCGGAGCAATATCATGGCAAGGGTCCTCGGGAGAAGACTGCGCCGCGCCAAGACCATCTTCCGCAAGGCGTTCCAAAGCCTCTTTTGACAAGTCATTGCCGCTTGCGCTTCCCATTTTGTTATCCTTAAAAACCTTGATGGATGCATAATTGTTAAAAACGGTTCGCATAAGCTTAAATTCACCGTTCTCGGCATTGATTTCCTGTTTTTCGCTCTTTACAAGAGTATATGTATATTTTTCTATTCTTTTTTCTTTAAGTATATTATCGAATAAATCCGCAATTTCTCTGATTTCGTTCATTTTATTGTCCTTTCCTAAAAATCCCGATATGTTATCTTCCGCCGATCATAATCTTGCAGCGCATATGGGGTCCGCCCATGCCTACAGCCATGCGCTGTTTCTTTCCACAGAAACCGCTGGATGACCACTCTACTTCGTTTGAAACCATATCAACTGTTTTAAGCATCTCAAATGCTACACCGGATACGGTAGTATCAAGAAGCGCGCGTCCTAATTTTCCGTTTCTGATCTCATAACCACAGGTTACACCGAACATAAACTCTCCCGTAAGGTCAGCCTGTCCGTTGCCCGATTCGATAAGATAGTATCCGTCATCAACAGACTCTATAAGCTCCTCTACGGTACTTGTTCCGGGAAGAATACAGGTATTTCTCATTCGGATAAGAGGCTCATCGCTGAAAGCCCAGCCTCTGGCATTTCCTGCAGGCTTCATACCGAATTTTTCAGCAGTCTCGCGGCTGTTCATATATCCTGTAAGGATGCCGTCTTTGATAAGAACAGCATCTTCAGCCTTGATACCTTCATCGTCAAGGTAAACAGGCAAAGGCGCAAGTCCTCCCTCATATGTATGGGCAAAGTCAGTAAGATTAACGAGATCCGATGCTACTTTCTTTCCAAGGTTCGGTCCTGCAACGCTTCCTCCCATAACAAGGTCCGCTTCTACAGTATGTCCGACAGCTTCATGCGCAAGCATACCGCCCATCATACCGCCGAGGACAACCGTCTTGTATCCGGCCTCCGCGTATATACCTTCAGCCTTGTCCTTTACTCTTTTATAAAGCGTTTCGAGTTCGGGATAGTACTGTTCAAGATCAGAGAAATTATCCTCGAAGCATCCGAATCCGCCGAGAGCTTTGAACAGTTCAACAGGGTTTCCTTCTTTGGTCTTCAGGCTCATCGTAACATAGATATAGCATCTCGGAGTTACAAGGTGTCCGTCGTAGGCATCGGATGAATAAACGATCCTGTCCTGAGAGTCCTCGGTATATGCAACCATACGGCTCTCCAGATCCGGGTATTTCTTTGCGATATAGTCGTCAAGCTGACGGCATACATCGATAATACGCTTTTGCTCCGCATCAACAATTTTTCTGTTTAAAGGAACTGTTCCCGTTCCGTAGGACGGTGGGAGAACAATCCCCGCGTTTTTCGTGTGACGAGCCATGAGCTTCACATTATCCGAGGCAGCCTTCAAAACCTTCTTTGCCGCTTCTTCGCTGCACTCCGCGATTGAAGCAAATCCAAAGAGTCCGTTCTTTCCAACGCGAGCGCTGATACCTCTGGATTCGTTTCTTGAGTTTGCGGTAATGTTTCCTTTAAGAATTCTTACCGCCCTGTTACGATTCTCCTGTGCTCTGAGCACAGTCTGTGCGCCGTCTTCAAACAACGCTTTTTCTTTTTCAAAAATGTCTGTCAGCATATTTACCCTCCGCACATTTTTATTATTTGCCAATGGTTACATTTGCCCCCTTCAATGATTTCATTATATACATTGGAATTTAAAAAGAGAATAATTTTTCCGTAAGAGGTATTAAATTGCCGTCAAGAGGTAAAAATAGGTACTCAAAAAGGCTCCCAGCGGAATTACTTCCATTGAGAGCCTTTAGATGCTGTATCTGCTGTAGCCCCTCTTTTGCCACTTCCCACCCTATCAATCGTCTTTTTCACTAACGTCTGATTCAATTAATCCTATAACCAAATCCTGTAATTGAGCAGCATTCTTGCTTGTGATTACAGGTTTTCCGGTTCTCTTTTCCACCGCCAATCGTGCTTCTCCCGCGACTTCTCCACCTTCAATAGCAACCATTCGATTTTCTTCGAAAGTCTCTGGCTTCTTTTGCTTTGAAATCTCTGTAGTAGTGGCCTCAGCCAACATATTAAGCACCAGCTCCAATGTGGACATATTATCCCTGAGGTTTTCCTTTTTCAAACCTTTATGATTCTTATACTGTCGTGTTGTCATTCCGGACCAGGCTTTCGTTATTTCATCTGTCAGGATTGCATATTCTACGCCTTTCTTTACGCCACGCTTATCCCACTCATCTGTAAGTTCTTTTCTTACTTGAATTGCCTGCAGGCGCTGATTTATCCATTCTCGCGAATAACCTTTTTTTGCATAGGTCTCAAGGGCCCTCTCTATAGTCAACTCTGGGTCAATTACTTCCTCTATTCGTTCACGACCTACCTGGGCCAGCCACATTTTAAACGGCTCCGCTTT
>JAFPRD010000248.1:0-24039 GCA_017401005.1 Lachnospiraceae bacterium | reverse complement strand
TTCGGAATAAAAGACGGATATAAGTACAGAGCAAGGACTATTTATCACGTAACCTTCGACAGTGACGGTGCGGATGAAGAGTATGCTTATTACAATTATTACACATGGCAGGAGCTTATCCATACCGATTACTTTACGGACGCTTTAGAGAAAGAGTTTGCCGGAAGACTGACAAGGGAAGAGATCATAGCGGATACCTACGCTACGATCGAATCGGACTACCGCTATCTTTATACAAAAACAACTACCGGGGATCCTGAGCTTTCAATAGAAGTGGAGAGCGCTCTTTCCAAGCTTATCTGCGAATTCCCCTCAGGCAAAAAAGAGATTGCCGCCATCGAGGTGGTTGACGCAGCGGATGAGGGTGATATCGAGGACATATCCCTTATCTTTGTTAAAAGAGCCTTTACCTTCGGCGCTGTGATCGGGTGCATTTTGTTTTTTGCGATAGCGGTATTTTACGCCTGCCTTGATACATCGGTTTATCTCCCCGCAACTTTGGAAAAAAGGTATCATATAAGAACTCTCGGCGCTGTATCCATGCCGGAGTTTGCAGACAACTGTAAGTACTTACTCGGAGATAAAAGGAAGGTTGCATTTCTGGAACTTGACGAGTCTGCAAGGACTCTTACAGAGGAAATTGTTTCAAAAGACGAGGATGTATCTCTTAGCGTCAGAAGTATGAGAAGGCTTTCAAAAGAAGCTCTTGATACCAGCTACAGGGAGGTTCTTACCGGAAATTACGACAGGGATTATTACGGCTTTTGCGATTTCCTTAAAGAAGGCTTCTGCGATAGTTTGAGGGAGCATGACGCTGTTGTTATAGTTGTTAAGGCGGCTTCACATAACGGTAAGAAAGTCGAGAGAGTAGTTGAACAGCTCACAAGGCAGGATATAGAGATAACGGCCTTTTTGGTTACTTGCGAGGATGAGTGGCTGCTTAGAGCCTACTACGGCAAAAAGGGTTAAGATATGGTAATGTACTTTTTCCTGACCGCCGTATGCCTTGTATTTGCGTATTTTGTCAATACCGCTTATCGCAGAGAAGGCGCATATGTCGGCGATAAAAAAATAAATACTTCCCTTCCCACAAGGCAGGAAACCGTAAACAGGCTTATGCTTGTGAGTATTTTTCTTGTTTTGTTTGGGTTATCCGCTTTGAGATACGGGATCGGAAACGACTATTGGACGTACAGATACGAGTTCCTTGATATCCACCGTGCGGATACAAAGATTTCTTTTGAGATCGGTTTTCAGCTTTTTGTCAGGATAATGCAGTTTATTGTCGGAGTCGACAACTATATTCCGATTTTTGCCGTGATTTCCTTTTTTACCTGTCTGTTTTTTGTAAAAGGAATCTACGATACGGCGGATTACTTTGTCCTTAGCTTTTTCATCTTTATGGCTAACGGCTTTTACTTTATGAGCTTTAGCAATGTCAGGTACTATTTTGTGCTTGCACTGGTTATTTACTCCATGAAGTATCTGTTTAAGCGCCGGTTTGTGCCCTTTTGCCTTATTATCTGCTTTGCTGCCTTTTTCCATATGACGGCGCTTCTTGTAATACCTGCTTACATCGTCGCTTACTATTTAAAATGGTCAAAGAAAACGTTTTGGATAATCCCGGCGGCTGCGCTTTTACTTATCTTTGGACGCATTCCCATAAGAAGGCTGCTTTTTGTTTTTTACCCCTACTATGAAGGGGACAAGATTCTTGATGTGGCAACCTATTCCTGGGTAAATATAGCCAAGTGTGCGGCAATACTTATACTTGCTCTTGTCTTTTACAAAAAGTGTATCAGGGGGGATGCAAAAGCTGAGACCTTTTTTAACCTGAACTTATTTGCGCTCATACTTTACACTTGCGCGACCTACGTTCCGGAGCTCAGCAGAGTCTGCTATTACCTGATTGTTTCTCAGGTCTTTCTGGTACCTACCGTACTTATGAAGATAGAAAACAGGGTGCTTAAAAGAATCCTGACCTGCGGAGTTTTCGCGGCATACCTTGGATATTTTATTAAGTTCCTTATCCAGGGATACGACCCGGTTATAGCTATCCTTCCCTATTTTTCCTGGGCATTTATCTGATTTAAGACATACCGATGCGGCTGCAAAGAAAAAGCAGCCGCTATTTTTTCACATTTGCTAAAGTTTTATATGCGGATGCCGAAATATACATAAAATATACGATAATGCTAAGAAATTTTAATATTTTTCCTCTATGAAAAGAAGCCCTTTTAGATTATAATTATGAAATGTGGGTCTGTGTACCCATTTTTGAAAGACTCAGTAAATAATCTTAAAGAGGAAATAATAATGCAGGCAACAGATATTGGAATTGACCTTGGAACAGCAAGTATTCTTGTATATATAAAAGGCAGAGGAGTAGTTTTAAAAGAGCCCTCGGTTGTAGCGCTCGACAAGACTACCAACAAAATAAAGGCAATCGGAGAGGACGCGAGACTGATGCTCGGACGTACTCCCGGAAATATTGAAGCGGTACGCCCCATCAAGGACGGAGTTATCTCCGACTATGACGCTACCGAAAAGATGCTCAAGTACTTCCTTCAGAAGGCGGTTGGACACAGATTTTTCAAGAGACCCCGTATAGCGGTCTGCGTACCCAGCCGTGTTACGGAAGTAGAGAAAAAGGCAGTTGAGGACGCTACCTATCAGGCAGGCGCAAGAGAAGTTATCATCATCGAGGAGCCCATCGCCGCAGCTATCGGCGCAGGCATCGATATCGGAAAGCCCTGCGGAAATATGATCGTTGATATCGGAGGCGGTACTACGGACGTAGCCGTTATCTCCCTTGGAGGAACCGTTGAGAGTACTTCAATCAAGTACGCCGGAAACTCTTTTGATACTGCCATCATCAACCATTTAAAGAATAAGCACAAGCTTGTTATCGGTGAAAGAACAGCCGAGGAAGTTAAGATCCGTGTTGGATGCTGCTTTAAGCCCAACAAGGATGACGTTATGGACGTAAGCGGTAGAAGTACCGACACAGCCCGCTACGGATTACCTACCACGGTTCAGGTTACTTCCGAGGAGACAGAGGAAGCTTTAAAGGAGCCTACTCAGAAAATAGTTGAGGCTATTAAGACTGTTCTTGAAGTTACACCTCCCGAGCTTGCTGCAGATATTAAAGACAGAGGAATCGTGCTTACCGGAGGAGGAAGCCTTCTTCGCGGACTCGAGGAGCTTATCAGCGACGCTACAGGCATTACCACTATGACCGCTGAAGACCCTATGACTGCTGTTGCAATCGGAACCGGAAAGTACGTAGAGTTTATCGCCAGCTACAGAGGATGATCCCCGTAAATCCGGGACTTATCTGCTGCAGGCGCCTGTGAGGAACCAATATGGTAAAAGGTTTATATACCGCATACACCGGTATGCTCAATGAACAGCACAGAATGGATACCCTCTCAAACAATATGGCTAACGTTACAACCGTTGGTTTCAAAAAAGAGGGAACCACAAGCCAGTCCTTTGACGATGTGCTTGCAGTAAAGATAAAGGATTCAACCGTTGGTTACAATCTTGTTACCCGCGAGGGCAATATGCAACCCGGTGTCAAGATCGGAGAGAACTATATCGACTGGTCCGAGGGATCCTTTAAAGTAACCGGAAATACATACGATATCGCAATCGGCGGAGAAGGATTCTTCGCTATCGAATTTACCAACAAAGCCGGCGAGAAGAGTACAATGTATACCCGCAACGGAGAGTTTAAGCTTAACGTTGACGGATATCTTGTAAACTGCGACGGTGATTATGTCCTTGACGCTAACAGTCAGAGGATCCGTATCGATACTACAAAGGAATCCTCAATAGACAAAAACGGTAATATTTTTCAGGATGGAACCTTAGTTGCAACCATCGGACTTACTGATTTTGCGGATTACAACTATCTTGCAAGATACGGTGAGAACTATTTTACTCCCGTAGAGGGAGCGCAGACCACGCAGGCAGCCGGACAGATGTACAGCGGATATCTTGAAACCGCCAATGTTTCGGTTGTACAGGAAATGGTCAATCTCATCCAGATCTCAAGACAGTATGAAAGTAACCAAAAGATCATTCAGACCATGGATAACACGCTCGACATTGCTGCTAATCAGATTGGCAGACTCTGATACGGGCTTTTTCGACAAGTGAGGTAACCATATGGTAAGAAGTTTATGGACCGGCGCATCAGGTATGATCGCGCAGCAGACAAATCTCGACACTATTGCAAACAATCTTGCAAACGTTAATACTACAGGTTATAAAACCCAGACTAACGAATTCAAGAGTCTTCTCTATCAGACAATCCAGACAGAAACAACATCCGCAAACGGTGAGACCAAGCCTACCAGCGCTCAGGTGGGACTTGGCGTGCGTAATGCGGCTATAAATACAATTTTTAAGCAGGGTTCTCTGCTCGCATCCGAGAGCAGTACCGACTTCGCCATCGACGGTAAAGGATTCTTCGCCGTAAGAGGCGAGGACGGAAATACCTACTATACACGTAACGGTTCATTCCAGTGGAGTGTTGCGACAAACGGACATATGCTCTGCGATTCCCAGGGACTTCCCGTTATGGACAGCACGGGAAAACCCATCGTACTCGGAGACCAGTACGTGATGAGCCTTGTAACCGTTGACAAGGATGGCTCTCTTATGTATCCCGATGCAAACAACAATCCTCAGCAGATGGGTATAACCGTTGGTTTATATCAGTTCAATAATCCCGGCGGATTAAAAAGAGAGGGCGACAGCCTCTTTAGCCAGACTGCAGCCAGCGGACAGCCCTTGAACGAGGCTACGAATATGAACCTTCCAAGGAGCCGTGTCATCCAGTCGTACCTTGAAGGTTCCAATGTTAACGTTGCGGATGAGATGGTCAATATGATCACAACTCAGCGTGCGTATGAGTTTAACTCAAGAGTTATCACCACAACCGATACTATGCTTGAACAGGCAAACAATCTTAGAAGATAAAGCGGGGTAAAAACCAATGGATATTAATTCTACCGCAAATCTGTCAGACTATTACTCACAGCTCGCGAAAAATGCAAACGCATCCGCTATTTCCTCAAAGCTTTCCGAAGCGGCTGGAAAGAACGCTACGGATGATGAACTTATGGATGTCTGCAAGCAGTTTGAGAGTTATCTTTTGGAGCAGGTCTATAAAAACATGGAAAAGACCGCTACTGTTTTTGGTGAGGAAAAAGACAATCAGCTTGTTGATTATTTCAAAGACCTTACGATTCAAAAGATTGCTTCACAGTCCACTGAACAGCAGTCTCTCGGGCTCGCTCAGATGCTTTACGACCAGATGAAGATCAATATGGGAGTTACAGTTGATCAAATTGAGCAAAATGGCGAAAAATCGTGAATAAAACCTTGTATTATTAGGAGTTTTGCTATAAACTAAAACTGTATTCTAGTATTTTTATCTACGGCTTTTTTGTAAAAGATTGAGGTGCTTGGAGAGTTTTCATGAGAGGCTTTTTTAAAGTTTTCAAATGGATAAGTAAAATTGGTGTCAGGTATGCAGTGTTCCTCGGTGTCATTTTGACACTTCTTACTGCGCTTATTGTTATCGATACCAAGATAGGTACTTCAATGGTGGCCGGTGAGGCCAAAGACCGCGCGCAGCTTATTGCTGACGAATCTGAAAATCTTATTGCCGGGTATATGGACAATTGTCTGAAAGCGGTATCGCTTACCGCAAGAAGCGTAGAGTCTATGCTCGGTCAGTCATCTTCCATCAAGGATATCAAGTCATATATTGTTCTCCAAACCGAAAGTTATTCAGATGTTATAGACAGTAACTATACCGGACTTTATGGTCTTGTAAAGGAAAGTTATGTCGACGGGGTAGGATGGATACCGGATAAGGACTATTCACCCAAGAGCCGCCCCTGGTATACGGATGCAGTAAAAAGCCACGGCTCAGTTGCTATGGTTAATCCGTATATGGACTCCCAGACCAAAAAGGTTACCATGAGTATGAGTAAACTCCTTAAGGACGGGCAAAGCGTAATAGCTATTGACCTCAGTCTCGGAAAGGTACAGGAGTATGTCGAAAGACAGGCAAAGAAATATCCCTCCGCCGAGATTATTGTTATATGCGACGATGGAACTATTGTTGCGGATTCAAATTCTTCCCACACTCTTAACAATATTTTTGGAAAAACAGAGCTGCTTCATGCTTATAAGATGAATGATATTTCCCTTAACGACGAGGGATTTATGAGTATAAGGCATAAAGGAAAGAGCTATTATACTTTTTATCAGGAGATCGCTGCCGACTGGTATGTTATCACAGCTGTTAACATTGATACGATGACAGAGCGTCAGGCAAGTATTTATCTGATTCATGTGGTTGTGCTTATATTTATCTGGGCGGGACTGATTGCTCTGTTTTGCGATATCGGAAAGAAGCGCTATGAGGCTTCGAAGAACTATTCCCAGATGTATTCTATTTCCGGAATCTACTCGACAATGGATCTTATTAATCTGGAGGAGGATACCTTCCAGATGATAAGATGCGACGGTAAGGAACTTCGAAACTCCCAGGAGGGTATGACGGTCGGAGCGCACAGGATCATGAGAGAGACGATGTGGGCTTGTACTGCCGAGTCATCTCAAAACAAGCTCTTTACGTTTATCGACTTGAAGACGCTTAATGATCGTATGGAAGATACGGATACAATAAGTATCGAGTATCTTGACAATAATAATAAATGGTGCCGTGGCAGATTTACGGTAGTTGACAGGAAAAAGAGCGGTAAGCTAAGAAGCGTCCTCTGGATGATAGAGCCTATCGATAAGGAAAAGAGGGAGCGCGAGCACCTTGAATGGCTCTCTGAGACGGACCGTCTTACGGGTATTATGAACAGAGGCGGAGGAGAGGCAAGGATCCGTCAGATAATCGAAACCGGCGGAATCGGAATGCTTGCTATTCTTGATGCCGATCACTTTAAATCGATCAATGATACTTTCGGCCACCAGGTCGGAGATGAAGTTATCATCTCAATAGCAAATTGCTTAAAGAAATCCTTCCGTGACGTTGATGTTGTGATGAGACTCGGAGGAGATGAGTTTGCGGTATTTGTCAATGATATGAAGGACAGAGAGATTGCAAACCAGATAATCGAAAGATTCATCGAGAGGGTACACGCCATCAGCATCCCTCAGATAACCGACAGAAAGATTGAAGTAAGTATAGGAGCTGCTTTCCTTGACCAGACCGAGATCAAGGACTTCGAGAGCCTCTACAAGAAGGCTGACAGCGGAGTATACTCAAGTAAGAAGGTTCAGGGCAGCTACGTGACATTTGTATAATAAAAATATTTGTATCAAGTTTAAATTTATTCATACTAAAAGAAGAGTCTGTGTAAACAGGCTCTTCTTTTTTGCTTGTGCTGTCTGTCAATCTGACAGTACCTGGCTTTAAAAATTTCGACAGAGGCTGTTATAGTCTATGCCTATATCCAGTCTTAATTTTGATGTATTATACAATAACAAAAAGCTGTGCTATCTTAGATTTCAGAAAGAGGGGTTAAGCCTCGACAAAGAAATCAGATGTACGCGAAAGGCGTAAGGAGGACAAAGATATGGGAAAGAAAACAAGAAGCGAGAGACATTTTAAATTTGAGACAGTTCAGCTCCATGCAGGACAGGAACATTCCGATCCGGTAACGGATGCAAGAGCGGTACCGATTTACCTGACAAGCTCATACGTATTTCATAACAGTAAGCACGCTGCAGACCGTTTCGGGCTTAGGGATGCCGGAAATATATACGGAAGACTTACCAACCCCACGCAGGGCGTTTTCGAGGAAAGAATCGCAGCCTTAGAAGGCGGCGTAGCAGCTTTGGCAGTAAGCTCCGGTGCTGCAGCACTTACTTATGTTTTCCAGGCACTTGCACATGCCGGAGACCATATCGTAGCAGCAAAGAATATCTACGGCGGAACCTACAACCTGCTGGCACATACACTTCCGGATTACGGTATTGAAACCACTTTTGTAGATCCTTTCAATTACGACGAGATTGAGGGCGCGATCAAGGAAAATACCAAGGCTATTCACATTGAGACACTCGGAAATCCCAATTCGGAAGTAGTTGATATCGAGAGAATTGCAAATATCGCACATGCACATAACATTCCATTGGTTATCGACAACACATTTGCAACTCCTTATCTTGTAAGACCCATCGAATACGGTGCCGACATCGTTGTTCATTCGGCTACAAAGTTTATCGGAGGACACGGAACAACCATTGGTGGTGTAATCGTAGACGGCGGTAAATTTGACTGGACAGCATCCGGCAAGTTCCCCCACCTTACAACACCTAACGTATCCTACCACGGCGTTGTATTTGCAAGGGATACTGCTCCCGCTGCTTTCGTCACATACATCAGAGCCATCCTTTTAAGGGACGAAGGAGCTACCCTTTCTCCTGTACATGCCTTTATCTTCCTTCAGGGACTTGAGACTCTTTCCCTCCGCGTAGAGAGACATGTGGAGAATGCTCTTAAGGTCGTGAAATTCCTTGAGGCACATCCTCAGGTTAAGAAAGTAAACCATCCATCGGTTAGTAAGGATGCTTCGCAGCAGGAGCTCTATAAGAAGTATTATCCTAACGGCGGCGGTTCGATCTTTACATTTGAGATCGAAGGCGGACAGGAAAAGGCACAGGCATTTATCGATAACCTTGAGCTTTTCTCACTCCTTGCAAACGTAGCGGATGTAAAGAGCCTTGCCATTCATCCCGCGTCAACCACACACTCTGAATGCAATGAGAAAGAGCTCCTTGATCAGGGAATAACACCTGGAACAATCAGACTTTCAATCGGTACCGAAAATATCGACGATATCATTGAGGATCTTGACGAAGCATTTAAGGCAATCGTGTAAGAAAAATCTTGTAATTAAAAATAAAGGATAATAAAATAAAAACGTAGCTTTTGACATTTTTATTTTGCGAGGTAATTAATATGAGCGACATTAAAAAAAGTGCAGCGGAAATCATAGGAAAAACACCTATTCTTGAGGCATCAAGATATGCGGCTAAGGCCGGTGTCACGGATGCAACAATTCTTGCAAAACTTGAATATTTAAATCCCGCCGGATCGGTAAAGGACAGAGTAGCCCTTGCAATGATCGAGGACGCTGAGGAAAAGGGAATCCTTAAGCCTGGAGCCACCATCATCGAACCCACCAGCGGAAATACCGGAATCGGACTTGCTTCCGTAGCGGCTGCTAAGGGATATAAGGCAATCCTTACTCTCCCCGAGACTATGAGCGTTGAGCGAAGAACTTTCCTCAAGGCTTACGGCGCTGAAATTGTACTGACCGAAGGCTCAAAGGGAATGAAGGGAGCTATCGAAAAGGCAAACGAGCTTAAAGAACAGATCCCCGGATCCGTTATCCTCGGACAGTTTGACAACCCTGCAAACCCCAAGGCACACAGAGAGACCACAGGTCCCGAGATCTGGGAACAGACTGACGGAAAAGTTGATATCTTTGTAGCCGGTGTAGGAACCGGAGGAACCGTAAGCGGAGTCGGAGAGTACTTAAAGTCAAAGAATCCCAATGTAAAGATCGTTGCCGTAGAGCCCGCTTCAAGCCCCGTTCTTTCGGGAGGAGCATCCGGCCCTCATAAGATCCAGGGTATCGGCGCGGGATTTGTTCCTAAGACTTTAAATACCGATGTTTATGATGAGGTTATAAAGATTGAAAATGATGATGCGTTTGCCGAGGGAGCGGCTTTTGGACAAGCAGAAGGCGTTCTTGTGGGAATCTCATCCGGAGCAGCATTAAAGGCAGCTGTTATTCTTGCAGCAAGGCCCGAAAACAAGGGAAAGAACATTGTAGTCCTTCTTCCCGATTCGGGAGACAGATACCTTTCAACTCCGCTTTTTAATCATGAGTAACAGATATGACGCTTAATCAGTTAAAATACGTAATTCAGATTGCTGATTCTTCTTCCATGAACGAAGCGGCAAAGGCGCTGTTTATCTCTCAGCCCAGCCTTTCCGCTTCCGTCAGGGAGCTTGAAGAAGAGATAGGCATGGATATATTTGCAAGATCGAACAGAGGAATCACCCTTACTCCTGCAGGTAAAGAATTTCTCGGGTACGCCAGACAGGTTGTCGAGCAGTACGAGCTTATAGAGAATCGATACATTAACAAGGGTGAATACAAGAAACGCTTTTCCGTATCCATGCAGCACTATACATTTGCCGTAAATGCATTTATTGAGGTTGTAAGACAGTTCAGCCCGGACGAGTACGATTTCTCCGTACATGAAACAAGGACCGGAACTGTGATCAAAAACGTCAAGGAGTACAGGTCGGAGGTCGGAATTCTTTACCTTAATGACTTTAACAGAAAGGTCCTTACAAAGATTTTTGCCGAAAACGATCTTTCGTTCCATGAGCTCTTTGATTGCCATATTTACGCATATATCAGCAAAAAACATCCTCTTGCAAAACAGGACTTTGTTACCCTTGAGGAGCTTAGTAAGTACCCTTGTCTTGCCTTTGACCAGGGTGATAACAATTCCTTCTATTTCGCTGAGGAGTTGTTTTCAACTTACGATTATAAGCAGATAATCCACTGCTCAGACAGAGCCACGATGCTTAATCTGTTTGTTGGCATCAATGGATTTACCCTTTGCTCCGGTATCATCTGCGAAGATTTAAACGGAGAAGAGTATTGCGCTGTCAGACTTAAGGATGAGGACCTTATGACCATTGGTTATATCAAGAGGAAGAATGTTCCACTGTCCCCCATCGGAAAGCTCTACATCGAGGAAGTTGAAAAATACAAAGAAAAGGTTCTTAAGTAACCAATGAGTATTGTCAAGATCTGTGGTCTGAAAACAAAAGATGAGATAAGATGGACCGCCGAGGCCGAAGCCGACCTTGGCGGTATTGTCGTGTTTTATCCAAAGAGTAAGAGAAATGTCGAGATTTCGGAAGCTGAGAAGCTGACGGACTATGCGAAAAGTCTCGGTCTAAAAACTGTAGCGGTAACCGTTTCGCCCGATGCCTTTGCCGTATCGCAGATTATAGATGCGGGATTTGACTATATCCAGATTCACGGCGAACTTGCCGGGGATGTCCTTGATGGCGCTTTAGTCCCTGTTATCCGCGCTTTTAATGTCAGCAATATGCATGAGTTTGAGAAATATAAATCCGATGAGAGAATATGGGGATTTATATTTGATGCCGGAATCCCCGGAAGCGGTATGGCATTTGACTACGCGCTTTTAAAGGAGCTTCGTCTCGATCTTTACAAAGAAAAACCTATCCTTCTTGCCGGTGGTTTGAATCCTTTAAATGTAGGGGAAGCCCTGAAGGAAACAGGTCTTTGCGGAGCGGATACCTCGTCTGGGGTAGAGGACGAAACGGGGCTTAAAAAGAGCCGCGAGAAAATTTTCTCTTTTGTCCGGGCTGTAAGAAAAAGCTAAAATATGGTATCATACTCTAAGTACCTTTAAAGAGGGTTATGGAGGATAATATGATACCTGAATCAATAACTAAAAAACTGTCCGAATACGGCCAGGAACATGTTCTCAAATACTTTGATGAGCTTTCTGAAAATCAGAAGGCCGATCTCCTTTCTCAGATCGAAAGCACCGATATGAGTATTCTCTCCGCTGTGGGAGCTCCCGATGCGCTTAATGCAAAGGGAAAGATCTCTCCCCTTAAGTGTATGGAGCTTAGCGAGATAGAGGCCGGAAAAGAAACGTATACAAAAACCGGGCTTGACGCCATTAAAGCCGGAAAGGTGGGCGCCGTGCTTCTTGCGGGAGGAATGGGAACCCGTCTCGGCTCCGACAATCCCAAGGGAATGTACAATGTAGGACTTACGAGAGAGCTCTACATTTTTGAATGTCTTATAAATAATCTTATGGATGTGGTTAAGGCTGCGGACGCTTATATTCACCTCTTTGTGATGACAAGCGAGAAAAACCATGAAGCAACCACAGCTTTCTTAAAAGAAAAAAACTACTTCGGATATCCCGAAGAGTATATCCATTTCTTTAAGCAGGAGATGGCTCCCGCTACGGATTACAACGGAAAAATCTATCTTGAGGAAAAGGGACGCATGGCAACATCTCCCAACGGTAACGGCGGATGGTTTATTTCCCTTATGAGAGCGGGCCTCTTGGATAAAGCCAAGAGTTTCGGAATCGAATGGTTCAATATTTTTGCTGTGGACAATGTCCTTCAGAGAATCTGTGACCCTGTGTTTGTCGGCGCTACGATTGAGAAAAAATGCGTTGTCGGAGCAAAAGTCGTTAAAAAGAGCGCCCCTGATGAGAAGGTCGGAGTAATGTGCCTCGAGGACGGCAGACCTTCTATCGTCGAGTATTACGAGCTTACGGACGAACTTATGAATGCGAAGGATGAGAAGGGAGACCCGGCTTACAACTTCGGAGTAATCCTCAATTATCTTTTTGATGTAGCCGAGCTTGAGAGGATCGTCAAGGAAGAACTGCCCCTGCATATCGTTAAAAAGAAGATTCCCTATATCGACGAGAAGGGAGAGCTTGTAAAACCCGAAGAACCCAACGGTTATAAATTTGAAAACCTTGTTCTTGATATGATCCATCAGATGGCAAGCTGCCTTCCTTTTGAGGTGGTCAGAGAGAAAGAATTTGCTCCTATTAAAAATAAGACCGGTGTTGACTCCGTGGAGAGCGCAAGAGCTCTTCTTCAGAAAAATGGGGTTGCTTTATAAATGCAACATTTTGACATATAGTCGAAACATTTAAATGTTGTAGGGCGTGGCTTTTTGAAGTACGCTTAACCCGTAAAGAAAACAAAGGTATGTATTTACCTTCTTATTCTGAAATGAGGTGAAAAACATGGGAAAAATACTTGTTACAGGCGGTGCCGGATTTATCGGAAGCCACACGGTGGTTGAACTCCAAAACGACGGAAGAGAAGTTGTTGTACTTGATAACCTTTCAAATTCCAGCGAGAAATCCTTAGAGAGAGTGGAAGCTATCACCGGAAAGAAAGTACCTTTCTATAAAGCGGATATTTTGGACAGGGATGCCTTAGAAGATATCTTCTCAAAAGAGGATATCGATGCTGTGATCCATTTTGCGGGGCTTAAGGCTGTTGGAGAGTCCGTTGCAAAGCCCTGGGAATATTATGAAAACAATATCGCCGGGACTCTTACTCTTGTCGATGTGATGAGAAAGCACGGCTGCAAGAACATCATCTTTTCATCCAGCGCTACTGTATACGGAAATCCCGCCTTTATCCCGATTACCGAGGAGTGCCCCAAGGGCGTATGCACAAACCCCTACGGCTGGACAAAGTCGATGCTTGAGCAGATCTTATCCGATATCCAGAAGGCGGATAATGAATGGAATGTTATACTTCTCAGATACTTTAATCCTATCGGGGCTCATAAATCCGGAACCATGGGAGAAAATCCCAACGGTATCCCCAACAACCTGATGCCTTTTATTACTCAGGTCGCTGTGGGAAAGAGAGATCATTTAAATGTATTCGGAAATGATTATGATACTCCCGACGGAACCGGAGTAAGAGATTATATCCATGTTGTCGATCTTGCGATAGGACATGTCAAGGCTCTTAAAAAGATCGAGGAAAATGCGGGTCTTAAAATCTACAACTTAGGTACCGGCCATGGATACAGCGTTCTGGATATCGTAAAGAATTTTGAGGAAGCTACGGGAGTAAAGGTGCCTTACGAGATCGCCCCCCGCCGCCCCGGAGATATTGCCACCTGCTACGCAGATGCTTCTCTTGCGAAAAAAGAACTGGGCTGGGAAGCTAAGTACGGAATCAAGGAGATGTGCGAAGATTCCTGGAGATGGCAAAAGAACAATCCGAACGGATATTAAAGAAAATACTGACGGAGTAATATTTTGAATCAGTCCTCTTCGATTATCCTTACTTCAAGGTAGTCGAAGGGGATTTCTTCTATGAACGAATCACGGTCAAATCTGACAACACTTCCTCTTTGAAATGATTTAATATTTCTATCAAGCCAGATGGGCGAGGGTAAGTCCATACGTTTTGAAATCTCTTCTATTGCGTTAAAAATCTTGTGTGTCCTTGTATCCTTGCTTTCGTCTATGATAAGCTCGTCGCAGAGCATATGTGTGTCTTTAAACTGTCTTGCCCAGATTCTCATACATTCATCCAATCAAAGTAAACTAATAAAAAATGTTTTTTTGTGCATCTTTAACAAAAAATCAACTTAAACGTTTAACAAAATGCAATATAAGTGATAATTGAGAAAAAATATGCTATTATTATAAAGGATAATGAATTCAAGAACAAGTTATCCACGCGCGTAAAAAATAGAAGGAACTGTAAATTAAATGGAACTAGTAGGCGGGAACGACGGAATAGAGACGTGGCAGGAGGTCAGTCTCCTATACAACGCAGCTCTGCATCAAATGGAGACGAAGATGGAAATCCTCAATGAGGAATTCCAGCATGTACACCAGTACAACCCCATTGAGCACATTAAGGCGAGGATAAAGACTCCCGAAAGTATTGTTAAAAAATTAAAGAGGAACGGCCTGGATTCTACCATAGAGAATATGGTAAATCATGTTAACGACATAGCGGGTATAAGGATCATATGCTCCTTCACCTCGGATATCTATCGTATTGCCGAGATGATCAAACATCAGCAGGACATACAGGTTATCAAGGTTAAGGATTACATTACCTACCCCAAGACCAGTGGTTATAAAAGTTATCACATGATCATTACAATCCCGGTTTATCTCTCCGACAGAAAGGTGGATACCAAGGTTGAGATCCAGATAAGAACCGTAGCAATGGACTTCTGGGCCAGCCTGGAGCACAAGATCAATTATAAATTCGAAGGAGATGTACCGGCACATATTTCTCAGGAGTTGGTAGATTGCGCGAAGATGGTGTCCGATCTGGACGACAAGATGCTTCAGCTTAACGATGAGATCATGGACCTGGGCCGTAAATAATTCGTTTGAAAATTTATTTTTGTTGCGTAAAAGGGCAGCAGGCTTATCGAGAAAGGCTCCGATAGGCCTGTTGTTTTGTCTTTTGTTTTATTGGCCTTAGCTTATCCGGATAAATAAAAAGGCTTCGCGGATACGCGAAAAGCCCATAAAATGAGGAGTGCCCGAGTCTCTTTCGAAACCCGGGCGATTATGAAAAAATGATCGAATAACACTTTGCTTTGTTCTTGAATACACTATACCAATTAAATGTTAACAAAATATGAACGCACTGTAAATGATTGGTAAATATTTACAGACAAGTCAAAAAATCCGAGAAAAAATTGTGCATATTGCACAAATATATAGAGGGCGCTTATGGACTTGTAATGAACTGCCAAAGATGATAGAATTTAGTATTGTCTGAAAGTGTGCAGTTTTAATGTTTTTTGACTATCTGGAGGATTATAATGGATACCTTGATGGACAAGCTCGCATCCAAGCTTAATGCACAGGAAATGATCAGAGCAAACGGCGAAGCCGAAGCTCAGCAGATGAATTTTTTAAAAACTCAGGTAAGCGAATACCAGGGCTGCCTTGACAGGCTCTCACAGGTCTGTGATGAACTCGGTACCCTTGAAAACAGAATCGGTAACCTCTCTCTTCCCGACAACTCCGCAAGCGAGGAGGCTATCGGCGAGATTAAGAATAAACTGGAGGCTGCGGAGAAAAAGCTTAACGATTTAAGCGAGTCTCTCGAAAAAGTGGGCAGCGACGATAGCCTTCACAAGGAAGGCGTCAGAATATACAAGAATATTCAGGCTTCTATGGTCAATGAACTTGAGCCTATAGAAGAGTCTGTGAAGGATTACGGAAAGAAGACCTTAGGCGAAACAAAGGCTGTAAAGACAGTCGCAATCGTGGCTCTTTGCGTATCCGGGGTTTCACTCCTGCTTCAGATCTACAACATGGTCAGCGCCATGGGACTTTTTTAAGAAATACAGAAATCAGCATTATATAGATGAAACACGAAATTATTAAGCGTACACATAAAAGAATAGAATTATCCTTTGTATTTTCGTCGCTTTTTACACTTATCATTCTTCTTTTCTTATTAAATGGAATACCGAAGTTTGAACATACGGGCGATAATACTTTCTACTTATATCTTAACGGAGAAGCCGTCGGCGTGGTTGACGATGAAGCGTCGGCAGAACACCTTCTCATTGAATCAAGAAGAGCAATAGCTTCAAAGAGCAGCTCCCTGATGTTTATGACAGGGGATCTGTATGTAAGAGGAGAGGAGAGGCTTTTCGGCAAAGTAGACTCCGACGCCAAGGTTATGGAGGCGATGGAGAAAATCCTCAGCAAGACCGTTGACCAGAATGTGCAAAGAACCTGTACGGTCAAGATAGAGGACTATATGATCACCTTGAGAAACCTTGACGACGCGAGAAAGGTTTTACAGGCGGCACTGGACCTCTACGATGATTCCGGAAGATTTAAGGTTGAGCTTTCCAATTCGCAGGACAGAGACTTTAATGTTATCACACCGACTGTTATAGATACGTATTCGGGAGAGGAGATCGTAAAGGAAGAGTTCGAACTGCCGGCAGAAGGTGCTGCCGGATTTTCAAAGACCTGGGGACTTACCGAAGTAGAGAATGAGGAGAGCAAGGACTTTGAAGACTTTGAACTCGGCGTTCTCAAGATGAATTTCATCGAAGAGGTGGAGATCGGACAGGGATATCTTCCCAATTCCCAGGTTACAAACCTGACTGACGCTATAGAAGCCGTTACCAAGGAACAGGAAACCCCGGGAGAATACGAGATTAAGCCGGGAGATACCCTTTCGGGAATATCCATGGCGGTCAACATCCCGATGGAGACTCTGGTATCCTTAAACCCCGAAAAGCTCGAGACGGTAAACTCCACCATCCACGTGGGAGATGTGCTTACCATAACAGTACCCGAGCCTGAGCTTTCGGTAGAGAGGATCGAGCGGATCTACGTTGAGGAAGTTTATGATGCGGATGTTATCTATATAGATAATGATGAATGGTATACGACTCAGACCAAGATCCTTCAGCAGCCCTCGAGCGGATATAGAAAAGCAATCCTTGACAAGCATTACACCAATGAAAAAGAAGTTTCAAAAGAAGTTGTCAAGGAAGAGATCCTGCTTGAAGCCGTACCTAAGATAGTAGAAAGAGGAACCCAGATTCCTCCCACATATGTAAAACCTATTTCCGGCGGACGTATTTCATCCTACTTCGGATACAGAAAGTCACCGGGCGGAATAGGAAGCACTTACCATAAGGGTGTCGACTGGTATGTGCCTTTAGGAACTCCCGTATACGCATCCAGCGGTGGTACCGTAAGAAGCGCCGGATGGGGAAGCGGATACGGATACGTCGTTTACATCGATCATCCGGACGGACGCCAGACCAGATACGCACACTGCAGTAAGCTTGTGGTATCTGCAGGACAGTATGTAAACCAGGGCGACCTTATCGCATACAGCGGAAGTACCGGTAATTCCACGGGACCTCACCTGCACTTCGAGATCCTTATAAACGGAACTCAGGTTAACCCGTTAGATTATTTGTAAATTTTTTCTTGACTCGTCCCCGTTACTATGTTATAGTAATCGGGCGAGTCAAAACACGACTCTTTTTTTAGTGCAATATTTGTAGCGCGATTTAAAGCTACCATAATGAATTCGGAGGAAAAACAATGCGTACCAAGATTACTCTTGCCTGCACAGAATGCAAGCAGCGCAACTACAATACCACAAAGGAAAAGAAGACCATGCCTGACCGTATGGAAATCAAGAAGTATTGCCGTTTCTGCAAGAAGCATACTCTTCATAAGGAAACCAAGTAATTTTTGATAATCGGAGGTCAATATGGAAGATTCCGCAAAGAAAAAAGGCCCCGGATTTTTCAGTGGGGTAAAGGCTGAGTTTGGAAAAATTACATGGCCTGACAGGAAGACTACCTTCAAACAGTCAGTTGCAGTTGTCATAATATCTATTGTGCTGGGAGTCATCATTGCAGTTCTCGATTACGGAGCTCAGAATGGTGTCAACTTCCTTACACAGCTGTAAGGAGGGCATAATGGCAGAAGCAAAATGGTATGTTGTACATACATATTCAGGATATGAGAACAAGGTAAAGGCTGACATCGAGAAGACCATCGAGAACAACAAAGCTCTTGCAGAACAGATTCTGGAAGTGCGTGTTCCCGTAGAGGATGTTGTCGAGATCAAGAACGGTAACAAGAGAACCGTTCAGAGAAAGCTCTTCCCCGGTTATGTTCTTGTTAATATGGATATGAATGACGAGACCTGGTATGTTGTCCGCAATACACGTGGCGTTACCGGATTTGTCGGACCGGGAAGCAAAGCTGTTCCCCTTACCGATGCAGAGATGAAACCCCTCGGAATTCGTACCGACAGCGTCAGCATCGACTTTGCCGAAGGTGATTCTATCGCAGTTGTTGCAGGCGTTTGGAAGGATACTGTCGGAGTTGTCAGAAAGATCGATTACAACAAGCAGACAGTTACCATTAAGGTTGAACTTTTCCAGGGCAGCGAGACTCCCGTAGAGCTCAGCTTTGCCGAAGTAAGAAAGCTCGGCTGATGATCGCCCAAAAAGCGGTTTTAAAAAGTTATGTCCGAAGGCCAGCCCTTCGTGATATATACTGCGAAAGCAGTTTGTTCCGTCGTGGGAGTGTACTTATAAGGTGCACGCCTAACCACATTTATTTTAGGAGGTGCCAATCATGGCAAAGAAAGTAGAAGGCTATATTAAATTACAGATTCCGGCCGGCAAGGCAACACCCGCGCCCCCGGTAGGTCCCGCACTTGGTCAGCATGGTGTTAACATCGTAGAGTTCACCAAGCAGTTCAATGCTAAGACAGCTGATAAGGGAGATACAATCATCCCCGTTATCATCACTGTTTACTCAGACAGAAGTTTCAGCTTCGTAACCAAGACTCCCCCTGCTGCAGTTATTCTTAAGAAGGCTTGCAACATTAAGAGTGGTTCCGGAGTTCCCAACAAGACTAAGGTTGCTACCATCTCTAAGGCTAAGGTTAAGGAGATTGCAGAACTTAAGATGCCCGATCTCAACGCAGCAAGCATTGAGGCAGCTATGAGCATGATCGCAGGAACCGCACGTTCCATGGGTATTGTCGTAGAGGACTAATTCGGATAACTACAATATTAAGTTAATGGGAGGCAATGAAAATTGCCGCTTGAACCTAGGAGGAAATTATAATGAAGCACGGAAAGAAATATACTGAGGCAGCAAAACTTGTTGACCGCAGCGTAGCATATGAGCCTGCAGAAGCTATCTCTCTTGTAAAGAAGACCGCTACTGCAAAATTCGATGAGACTATTGAAGTACACATCAGAACCGGTTGTGACGGACGTCACGCTGACCAGCAGATTCGTGGCGCAGTAGTTCTCCCTAACGGAACCGGTAAGACCGTAAGAGTACTGGTAATCGCTAAGGGCGATAAACTGGCAGAAGCTCAGGCAGCAGGTGCTGACTTTGTTGGCGGAGAAGAGCTCGTTCCCAAGATTCAGAACGATGGATGGCTTGACTTCGACGTAGTAGTTGCTACTCCCGATATGATGGGCGTTGTAGGACGTCTCGGTAAGGTTCTCGGACCTAAGGGTCTTATGCCTAACCCTAAGGCAGGAACCGTTACCATGGATGTAACAAAGGCAGTTAACGATATCAAAGCCGGTAAGATCGAGTACAGACTCGACAAGAGCAACATCGTACACGTTCCCGTAGGAAAGGCTTCCTTCACCGAGGAGCAGCTTACTCAGAACTTCGATGCTCTTATGGAGGCTATTTCTAAGGCTAAGCCCAGCGCACTTAAGGGACAGTACCTTAGAAGTATCACTCTTACAAGCACCATGGGCCCCGGTGTAAAGGTTAATGCATCTAAGTATTAATTTTTTAAAGTGGCTTGACATATAAATAATATTATGGTATTTTAGCAAAGGTTTAAATACCAGGCCGAAGACAGCAGGTGTGCGAAAGCACGTAAATCCCGCCGAGGTAGATTATTTAAGTAATTATTTACGAAATTCTCTCCCATGCTGTCAATCAGTATGGGAGTTTTTTCTTTGAATAATCTTTAAAGATTCGGCTCCATTCTATAAGGAGGTAAAAAGAAAAAATGGCTAAGGTTGAAATTAAAGCACCCATCGTGGCAGAGATTTCAGAGTGCATCAAAGATGCGCAGTCAATGGTAGTTGTTGACTATCGTGGACTTACCGTTGAGCAGGACACTCAGCTCCGTAAGAGCCTTCGTGAGGCAGGTGTTACCTACAAGGTATACAAGAACACCTACATCACAAGAGCTATCAAGGGAACTGATTTTGAGTCTCTCACCGAGTATCTTGAAGGACCTACCGCAATCGCTGTTTCCAAGGATGATGCAACTGCACCCGCAAGAGTACTTGCTAAGTTTGCTAAGACTGCAGAAGCTTTGGAGATTAAGGCAGGTATCGTAGAGGGAACCCTTTATGATGCAAAGGGAATGGGAACCATCGCAAGCATTCCTTCAAGAGAAGAACTTCTTTCAAGACTTCTTGGAAGCTTCAAGAGCCCCATCACCAACTTCGCTCGTGTTATCAATCAGGTTGCTGAAAAAGGCGGCGCTTCAGCTTGTGAAGCAGCTCCCGCTGAGGCAGAAGCACCTGCAGCAGAAGCAGCTGAGACAGCAGCAGAGTAATCGTTACAAAACAAACCAATTTATTTTGAATTTTAATGGAGGATTTTAAAAATGGCTAAGTTATCCACTCAGGAAATTTTAGACGCTATTAAAGAGCTTTCAGTTCTTGAGCTCAATGATCTTGTAAAGGCAGCAGAAGAAGAGTTCGGCGTATCTGCAGCAGCAGGCGTTGTTATGGCAGCTCCCGGAGCAGCAGCAGGCGCAGCAGCAGAAGAGAAGACCGAGTTCGACGTAGAGCTTACTGAGGTAGGCGCTGAGAAGGTTAAGGTTATCAAGGTTGTTCGTGAGGTAACCGGACTTGGACTTAAGGAAGCAAAGGACCTCGTTGAGGCTGCTCCCAAGGTTGTTAAAGAGGCTGCTTCTAAGGAAGACGCTGAGAACATCAAGAAGTCTCTTGAAGAGGCTGGTGCTAAGGTTACTCTTAAGTAATTTAAAGCAGACCGATTCCTACGCCGTGTGCGTAGTAAACTAAACGGTTGCCTGCATTCGCTGGTTCGGATGCGGGCAACCTCTTTCCATTTATAGTCACATTTCTATATTCTTATAAAAAAAATATTCCAAAAATAAAAAATAATCCTTGACCTATTGACAAGAGCGTGTTATTATGGATGATGCGCTATTGTGTGATGCTATGCACAAATTTAGAAAGAATGAGGTATTAGGTCAATGGAAAAGAACAGAATCCGTCCAACCAGTGGTCCGAGAGTCGCACGTATGAGTTACGCAAGACAGAAGGAAGTACTGGAGATGCCTAATCTGGTAGAAGTTCAGATAAACTCCTATCGGTGGTTTCTGGAAGAAGGACTTCAGGAAGTATTTGACGATATTTCGCCTATCTCTGACTACAGCGATTCGCTTAGTCTTGAGTTTGTAAGCTATGAACTCAAAGAAGAGAAGAAGAATTATACTATCGAAGAGTGTAAAGAGCGTGATACTACATACGCTGCTCCCCTCTTTGTTAAAGTGCGTCTTCGCAATAAGGAAGACAGCAAGAACATTCAGGAACATGATATTTTCATGGGTGATCTGCCTCTTATGACTGAGACCGGAACCTTTGTTATAAATGGAGCTGAAAGAGTTATCGTCAGCCAGCTTGTACGTTCCCCCGGTATCTACTACGGTATCGGACACGACAAGATCGGTAAGGAACTCTTCAGTTGTACCGTTATACCCAATCGTGGCGCGTGGTTGGAGTATGAGACCGATCCTAATAACGTATTCTACGTACGTGTAGACCGTACAAGAAAGGTACCCGTTACCGTTCTTCTTCGTGCGCTCGGACTCGGTACAAACCAGGAAATCAGAGAAATGTTCGGAGACGAAGAGAAGATCGAGGCATCTATCTCTAAGGATCCTTCAGTTAACGAGAAAGCTCCCGACGGAAGCTACGAGACAGGTCTTCTTGAGCTTTACCGCAAGATCCGTCCCGGTGAGCCTCTTACAGTTGAGAGTGCCCAGAGCCTTATCAATGCTATGTTCTTCGATCCCAGAAGATACGATCTTGCTAAGGTTGGACGTTATAAATTCAATAAAAAGCTTTCATACAGAAACCGTATCAGCGGACACATTCTCGCAGCCGATGTAATCGACCCCGGCACAGGCGAGCTTATCGCTGCTGCAGGAACAAAGGTAGACAGAGAAATGGCTGATCTTATCCAGAACAGCGCTGTTCCCTTCGTCCTTATCCAGACAGAAGAAAAGAATGAGAAGGTTCTTTCCAATATGATGGTAGAGCTTACTCACTTCGTTGATTGCGACCCCGCAGACTACGGAATTCATGAGAAAGTTTACTATCCTGTACTTAAGGACATCCTTGATGAGTTCAGCGAGGATCCCGAAGCTCTCGGCGAAGCTCTTAAGAGAAACGCACACGAGCTTGTTCCCAAGCACATCACAAAGGATGATATTTTCGCATCCATCAACTACAACATGCATCTCGAGTACGGTATCGGAAATGACGATGACATCGACCACCTCGGAAACAGACGTATCCGTGCGGTAGGTGAGCTTCTTCAGAACCAGTATCGTATCGGACTTTCACGTATGGAGCGTGTTGTACGTGAGCGTATGAGTACACATGACGCTGAGGATGTATCTCCTCAGAGCCTTATCAATATTAAGCCCGTAACTGCTGCTGTTAAGGAATTCTTCGGATCTTCACAGCTTTCACAGTTCATGGACCAGAATAACCCTCTTGGTGAGCTTACTCACAAGAGACGTCTCTCAGCCCTTGGACCCGGTGGTCTTTCTCGTGACCGTGCAGGATTCGAGGTACGTGACGTACATTATTCACACTACGGAAGAATGTGTCCCATTGAGACCCCCGAAGGTCCCAACATCGGACTTATCAACTCCCTCGCAAGCTATGCCCGTATCAATGAGTATGGCTTTATTGAGGCGCCTTACCGTGTGATCGACAAGACCGATCCTGCCAATCCTCGCGTTACCGACGAAGTTGTTTATATGACCGCGGACGAGGAAGATAATTACCATGTAGCTCAGGCAAACGAGCAGCTTGATGAAGAAGGACATTTCGTAAGAAAGTCCGTATCCGGTCGTTTCCGTGATGAGACTCAGGAATACCCCAAGGCTATGTTCGATTATATGGACGTATCTCCTAAGATGGTATTCTCAGTTGCTACTGCGCTTATTCCTTTCCTTCAGAACGACGACGCAAACCGTGCGCTGATGGGATCAAACATGCAGCGTCAGGCGGTTCCTCTTATGCTTACCGAGGCTCCTGTTGTAGGAACCGGTATGGAAGTTAAGACCGCTGTTGACTCAGGTGTCTGCGTTGTTGCCAAGGAAGACGGTGAGATTACATATGTATCTGCAGATATTATCCGCGAGAAGGTTAAGGGCGGGGATGAGATCGAGTATAAGCTCAGCAAATTCACCCGTTCCAACCAGGGTAACTGCTATAACCAGAGACCTATCGTATTTAAGGGCGATAAGGTTAAAAAAGGCGAAGTAATCGCCGACGGACCTTCCACCTCACAGGGTGAGCTCGGACTCGGTAAGAACCCTCTTATCGGATTCATGACCTGGGAAGGTTACAACTACGAGGACGCTGTACTCCTTTCAGAGCGCCTTGTTAGAGATGATGTATACACTTCACTTCATATCGAAGAATATGAGGCAGAAGCAAGAGATACCAAGCTCGGACCCGAAGAGATCACAAGAGACGTTCCCAACGTCGGCGAGGAAGCGCTTAAGAACCTCGACGAGAGAGGAATCATCCGTATCGGTGCTGAGGTTCGCGCCGGTGATATCCTTGTAGGTAAGGTTAC
>JAFPRD010000247.1:0-2331 GCA_017401005.1 Lachnospiraceae bacterium | reverse complement strand
GTTAAGATAGGAAGAAACGATCCCTGCTGGTGCGGCAGCGGAAAGAAATATAAGCAATGTCATGAAGCCTTTGATGCAAAGATAAAGAAGTTTGCTCTTCAGGGAGCTTACGTCCCGGATCATGAGATCATCAAGACTCCTGAGCAGATTGAAAAGATTAAAGAAAGCGCAAAGATCAATGTAAAAATCCTTGATACTCTCGATAAGGAAGTTTGCGAGGGAATGGAGCTTTCAAAGATCAATGATATCGTAAACGAGATTACATACGGCGCCGGAGCCATCCCCGCTCCCCTTAATTATGAAGGATATCCTTACAGCGTATGTACTTCGGTAAATGAGCAGGTTTGTCACGGATTCCCCCATAAGGGCGTGTATCTCAAGGACGGAGATATCGTAAATATCGATTGCTCCACGATCCTTAACGGATACTTCTCGGATTCATCAAGAATGTACTGCATCGGAAATGTCAGCGAGGAGAAGAGAAGACTCGTTGAAGTGACAAAAGAATCGGTATACGAAGGCTTAAAGCAGGTTAAACCCTGGGGATTTTTGGGCGATATGGGCCAGGCGGTACATGACTACTGCTACGACAGAGGATATACCGTCGTAAGAGAAATCGGGGGACATGGTGTAGGCCTTGAATTCCACGAGGATCCCTGGGTCGGATATCATACAAAAGCAGGAACAGATATGCTCCTTGTTCCCGGTATGATCTTTACTATCGAACCGATGGTTAATATGGGTAAAGAAAAGATAAAGACCAACAAGGAAAACGGCTGGGAGGTTACTACCGCTGACGGAATGCCTTCCGCACAGTGGGAGATCATGGTGCTTGTAACCGAGGACGGAAACGAAGTCCTCAGCTGGTAGGTTTTGACGGCTTCCTAAAGCGAATCTCGTAATTATTCGCTCTAGAGGGTATTTAATATGTTTATTTCGAAAACTCACTTAAAGGTGGGTTTTCAATTTACAGATGGGTTAGAAAGGACTAACAAGATGGCACGGATGGTTACAAATATGCAAAAAGATATAATTGTGCAAAGGCTTAGAGACAGGGGGTGCCGCATAACAAAACAGAGGCTGATGCTTCTTGATATTATACTTGAGGAAGACTGTTCAAGCTGCAAGGAGATTTTTTACAAGGCGTCTAAAGTCGATAAAACAATAGGCAGCGCTACGGTATATCGCATGATCAATACCCTCGAGGACATCGGGGCCATCAGCAGAAAGAACATGTATCGCATAGCTTGCGGGACAGCGACCTGTGACGAAATGGCCTGCACGATAAGTTTTGACGATTCGAGTATTCTTGAACTCTCCGGCGCTGAGTGGAATAAGGTTATCCGCGAAGGTTTAAACGCCTGCGGATATCTGGACGATCGAAAAGTTGTAAGCGTAGACGCAAGAAGCTGTGACTGCGCATCTTAGGCAGCCACAGCTTAAAAGGTAAACTGATATTTATATTCTTTCTAAAGAGATATATCGACATTCATTCCTTCCGAGAATGAAACTGAAGGGGCTGCCGGGAGCGGAGCCTGCGGCATGGTAATATGCGGCATAGAGGTATAGCCCGCAGAGCTTGATACGGCTACCCCCGATAAAGCAACACTTTTTGCGGACGAATCTGAAGATGCGAAGCTTGGGGAGCCTGAGCCGGGATTGATCGCTGACTTTCCGGCTTCCGACTGGTGCTTGAATATCGCTTTCAGGTACTCCTTGTCAGCCTTTGCTATCTCTTTCATTTCGTCGCCGCGATGCTTTATTTTAAGCATTTTAAAGTCTGAGGCATTCATCTTTCCTACGGGAGCGGAGAGCTCTTCCATTAAATCAAATGTCTCCATAAGCTCCTGCATTTCCATAGAGATTTCTTCCATTAAGGCGGACATTTCTTCGCTCATCTCGGCAGCAAGATCCTCCATCTGTGCTGAAATCTCGTTTGTAAAATCAGTCATCGCCTCAGTCAAAAATTCTGTATCCGGTGGCATTTCATCAGCATAGCCTGCCTCTGAAGTTTCGTACGCGGAGTCTTCGCCGGTAAGTTCATTTAGTATGTCTGTATACTCATCCTGATCTTCGTTCTCAGCGTTAGTATCCTTGTTTTTTTCAGCCTCCAAGGCATCTTTTAATGACATGGTTCCGGTTCCGTCGTCCGTTACCTGTATCATTTCTTCCTGCTCTAAGTGGGCAGCTTTCTTTCTTGCTATTCGCTCCATGGACTTGGCATGGGTTAAAGCTGCATCTATCTCCTCGGCTTCGTATTCCCCGCTCCCTTTAAGGCGTTTTAACCTAAGTACTTCTCGCTTCGCCACGGAGACAGCGGATTTGGCCGCT
>JAFPRD010000246.1:0-4975 GCA_017401005.1 Lachnospiraceae bacterium | reverse complement strand
TTTTTCCTCTATCTCCCCCCTAAAATACTTTTCCAATGCAAATTTTAACTCTCTGTTAGCTCCGATTCTGGGAAATCCAATTACTGATGTCAGCATAAATGTCTCCTCCTTTTAAGTTTTCCCTTTTAAACCTACTATAAAGCCAATCATCCCGGTGGGTAAAATACTTAAAATTATGTACTTTCCATAGATTTTATCTATTGTGTATGGTATTATCACCTTGATTTCTATGGGATAGCAGTTTGCCTTCCACGGTTCACTCATTAGGCAGCATATATGTTTAACATCAAAAACGGAGAACAACTATGACTTTAAAACAACTACAGTACATATCTGTAATTGCAGATACAGGAAATATCACCGAAGCGGCAAAAAAACTTTTTATCGCACAGCCCAGTCTGACTTCTGCGCTTCATGAACTGGAAAAAGAATACGGGATCACCATTTTTACCCGCGACAGCAAGGGCGCTCGTCTTACTCCGGAAGGGGATGAATTCTTAGGATATGCAAGACAGATCTTAGAGCAGGCTGACCTTATGGATGAACGTTATACCGGGAAGAAAAGAGGAAAGCTGCGTTTTTGCGTTTCTGCTCAGCACTACTCCTTTGCGGTAGAAGCCTTTGTAGAGCTACTAAAGGAATGCGGCGGCGATAAATACGATTTTCATATGAGAGAAACGCAGACATACGAGATCATAAATGATGTCGCACATCTGCGCAGTGAAATAGGAATTCTTTATTTAAACTCATTTAACGAAACAATTATAAAAAAAGCTCTTAAAGACAACGAACTCACATTTTACAAACTCTTTACGGCAAAGCCCCATGTCTTTATCGGGAAAGACTCGCCTTTAGCTAAAAAGCGCTCCCTTACGCTCGAAGACTTAAAGCCCTATCCCAGACTTTCTTACGAGCAGGGCAGCCACAATTCCTTTTATTTTTCCGAGGAGATCCTCAGCACAGTGGATTGCGATAAAGAGATAGTTGTCTGCGACCGCGCCTCCCTTTTTAATATGCTCATCGGTTTAAACGGCTACACCATCTGCAGCGGTGTAATAAGCGAGGAGTTAAACGGCCCTAATATCATCGCAAAGCCCCTCAAGGTAGATGATCACATGGAAATCGGCTATATATTGCCTGCTACCCTTCCCGCCGGCCACCTTACCGAAAAATACATAAGCATCTTAAAGCGCCTCTTAAAATGACACAGGGGGACGGGGTTGGGGTGTCATTATCAGACAAAATTTAAAGTATTCTGACTATGACACAGTACCCCCGTCCCCCTGTGTCATTTAATAATTGTCAAGGAAGTGGTGTCTTACACCGTTTTGCTTGTATTCGATGACAGTGTCGAGGTTAACATTTTCTACGCTTCTGAAGATATTGGACTCCACAAAGGGATTAGTCTTTTTAAGCTCAGCAATAAGTTTCTTCGTCTCAAGCCTTTTCGAAGATGTCGTTCCGTCCTCATGGCAGGTTGAGCAGGTCTCCGTAAAGTGGCATGCGCACTGCAAAAAGTGCAGATTATTGTAATCTCTCCACGCACAGATATCGCTTTCCCGCACAAGATAAAGGGGTCTTATCAGCTCCATTCCCTCGAAATTGGTACTGTGGAGCTTCGGCATCATAGTCTGGATCTGGGCTCCCTGGAGCATTCCCATAAGGATCGTCTCAATAACATCGTCATAATGATGTCCAAGAGCGATCTTGTTGCAGCCAAGTTCCTTTGCCTTACTGTACAGATAACCGCGTCTCATCCTCGCGCAAAGATAACAGGGATTCTTCTCGATAGTATCAACTGCATCAAAAATATCGCTCTCAAAAATTGTAATTGGAATTCCCAGCGCCTTGGCATTACTCTCTATCAGCTTACGATTGTCGTCATTATATCCGGGATCCATGACAAGAAATTTCAGCTCAAAATTGCACTGTCTGTGTCTTTGAATTTCCTGAAAAAGCTTAGCCATAAGCATCGAGTCTTTTCCTCCGGAAATACAAACGGCGATCCTGTCCCCTTCTTCTATGAGTTTATATGTCTTACAGGCTTTCGCAAATGGCGTGAAAATAGGCTTATGGAACTTCTTTCGGATACTCTCATCGGCCCTGTGCTGTTTGTCTTCGCCTTCGTCCGCAAGAGAGGACCTGACATATCCAATATAACCTCCGGCAAGGCTGTAGCAATCCCTTCCTTCAAAGCAAGGTCGTCCATCTAACCACTGGGTCTTACGGCCCACTTCGCAGTATAGAATAAGTTTCTTATCCTTCGTAATCTTATCTATAACGCTGTAAGCTCCCTCTGCATCATTCTCAAAATCCGCAGGGATTGCTCCGGTAATCATCCCATAGGCTCTAAGCCCCTCATCCCTGATATCGATCAGTTCAAAGGAGCCGGGCTCTAGTTTTTTCAGTTCTTCGTAAGTAATTTCTTTCATTATGTAATGTCTTTCTATGCTTTCAATCTTGGTCCGGAAAATGACCCCCCAACCCCGTCCCCCTGTGTCATTGTCAGAATATTCTGAAAATGACACCATAACCCCGTCCCCGGGGGTCAAAATCAGTCGGGGGTGCTTTCCTGGGTGGGGTCATACTCGAGGATGTCGCCGGGCTGGCAGGAAAGCTCTTCGCAAATGGCTTCAAGAGTAGAGAAGCGGATTGCGCTGATCTTGCCGGTCTTCATCTTAGAGAGGTTGACATTGCTGACCCCAACCTTCTCCGAAAGCTCCTTAAGAGATATTTTTCTGTCCGCCATAACGCGGTCAAGCCTTAATATAATCTTTCCCATAGGGCCACCTCCTTAGAGAGTCTCGTCAGACCGGGTCTGAAGGAGTCTTCCGTAGTCCATAATAGTGTAAAGCGCCCATGTAACAAGACCCGCAATAGCGGCTGTTCCGAGGCCGGAGGTAAACGCGATAACAATGTCGATCACTATAAGCGCAAAGAGAAGTTTCTTAAGAACTCTCGGCGTAAATGGACTGTCTTCCTTTCCGATTATATCAAATACAGAATAAAGCTGAAACATCGCTATCGCAAGCAAAACTACATTTAACCCCGCTGTAAGAAGAGTAAACCCAAGAGTTAAGCTGTAAGGCGTATCGCTTAAAGCCTTTTCAAGCGCCGGTATTGATGATTCGATTTTTTGATACTTCGTAATATCAAACGAATCCTTTGAGAATCTCAATAGATGAACATTTACGGGACCGACCTTTTTAGTGACATCGACGTCATTGGCACCTTCAATACCTGCCTTGATCTGCTCGTTCATATTCGTCCTGTCGGCGATCATAACTATTGATGTGACAATAAGGATCATAGATGCCACTACACAAAGAATAAATACTATACGGGTTACTATCCCTGCCACATGACTGCTCTTTTTAATTCTATTAAGTTTAATGTTTTCCTGATTCATATTAACTCCTTATTCAATATCGTTTGTTATCGTTTACATAATGCCAGGGTTTAAGAATTATGTATACCAATTCGCACTATATGCCGCAAATTAGGCACTGATGTCATTTCTCAGATACCATTTTCTATCCAAGAAATACTCCCGCCCAGACTGCGATCATCGCGTCGTAGACTCCGTGCGCGATGATAAGAGAAAGGGTTGAGCAGTTCCTGATCTTAAGCTTAAAGAAGCAAAAAAGCGCTCCGATAAGCCCGGTCAAAACAATCTGTATCAGACTGCCTCCGAAAATATGGAACAGTCCGAATAAAACCGAACTGCAGATCACGGCAAGGAAATCCTTTCCGAAAAGGTTCTTGAATCTCTTATAGATAAATCCGCGGAAAGCAAATTCCTCAACTAGTCCGACGCCAAGTATACAGTAAATAAACTCCCAGATATACTGCCAAAGATACGTATATCCCTTTCCGCTGTTTACATACGCCCCCAGACCCAGAAGATGCGGAACAAGGGTAAGAACCACCGACATCAAAAGTCCAAGTCCGATGCCTAAAATAATCTGCAGTCCCACCTTTTCCTTCGAAAAGCCAAGATCAGACAGCTTTTCTCTACTGGCGATCACCAAAACCACAGGTGCTATGGCGATAATCCAGTAGGCTGCGATAAAAGTAAACATCCTAACTGCTAAGGGCAGTCCCATCATCACCATATTTAGGAATCTTGTGCATAAGACTCCGACCATAATCCCCGCGAAGCCTATGACCAAACTTACAATTTCTCTTTTTTTGCTCATCTTTACTCTCCGGTACGTTCCCCGCCGAAAAAAACTCCTGCGGCAGCTTGGAACATAAAACAAAACCAAAAGTTACATCTCAGCTGATGAGCAAAGTATAATCCTCAGAAAAACATTTGTCAATAATTATTTTACGTTTATCGTTAATTTATTTATATTTGTATTATATTATTTAACGTTTAAATCTTTAAATCCCCCTCTTTAACCCATCCGATCTTTTTAAATATCATATGAAAAACAAGGGATAAAACAGCGGGAAGTACAAAGGATACAAGTACAAGACCCATCCAGTCAAAAGCTGTGATAGAGGCCTTTGCCCCTGATGCCACGTCATTAACCCATCCCGTGTAGACGCCTATCTGGCCTACAAGTCCGCAGGTTCCCATTCCCGAGGAGATAGCTGCGCCGTTCATCTTCAGCTTAAAGATGCAGGTCGCAACAGGTCCCGTAATCGCCGAAGCAAGAGTGGGTGCGATCCAGACTCTTGGGTTCTTTACGATATTTCCCATCTGGAGCATAGAGGTTCCAAGTCCCTGTGAGATGAGACCTCCGAATCTGTTTTCCTTAAAGGAGATCACGGCAAATCCGATCATCTGTGCCGAGCAGCCCGCTACAGCAGCGCCTCCGGCAAGTCCGGTAAGTCCAAGTGCCGCGCAGATAGCAGCGGAAGATATTGGGAGAGTAAGGGCCATACCAACGATAACGGAAACAAGGATTCCCATCAAAAATGGCTGAAGATCCGTTGCCCACATTATAACCTTTCCAAGCCACATAGC
>JAFPRD010000245.1:0-4193 GCA_017401005.1 Lachnospiraceae bacterium | reverse complement strand
GGTAAGTCCAAGTGCCGCGCAGATAGCAGCGGAAGATATTGGGAGAGTAAGGGCCATACCAACGATAACGGAAACAAGGATTCCCATCAAAAATGGCTGAAGATCCGTTGCCCACATTATAACCTTTCCAAGCCACATAGCTGCTTTTCCGAGGGGCGGAGCAATCAGCCATGACAGCCCGATTCCGACTCCGATCGTTACAAGTGGCGTAACAAGAATATCAACCTTCGTTTCCTTTGAAACCAGCTTTCCTATCTCGGCTGAAAGGATCGCGATTATAAGTACTGCTAAGGGTCCGCCGGCATCTCCCAGTGCATTAGCCGCGAATCCAACGGTTATCATAGAAAAAAGCACAAGTGGCGGACATTTAAGCGCCGATCCGATTGCTACCGCCATAGCAGGTCCGCTCATAGCCATTGCAAGTCCGCCAACAGTATATTCCTTCCCACTTACCGTGGCCACGGTCTGCATCAAAAACGGTATCTTAAACTGTGTACCGATGGTGTTTATGATCGTTCCGATAAGCAGCGAGCAAAACAGTCCCTGCGCCATAGCCCCAAGGGCATCGATCCCGTATCTTTTAAGAGAAATCTCAATGTCTTTTTTCTTTAAAAATGCCTTAACCTTGTTCATGCCTTTCTTACAACTCTCCTTTTTTAATCCTGTAACTTCCTGCGTGTGCCCGGATACGTCCTTTTCTTAACAGACCTTTTTCCGGCGCAGAAAAACAATGCATCTCCTATATAGTAACAAAAGGGACCTTCTTTCGAAAGTCCCTTTGATCAAAAACAATCAGTTCAAAACTATATTTTTTCTGCTGTATCTTACGCTTTCTTCTTACCCCTTCTGCTAAGGACGATACTCTGCAAAAGGATAAAGAAGCAAAGCATTCCGCCCGTTGTGATACTCTGCCACCAGGGATCGTTAAATCCGCTGGATACTACGATTTTCTTGATGGTAGTAAGAGTAAGGGTTCCGAAAAGGGTACCGATAACATTTCCGACGCCGCCGGTAAGAGGAGTTCCGCCGATGATGGAAGAAGCGATGGCGTTCATCTCCATTCCCGCTGCGTTTGTAGCGTTTCCGGCGCCCGTATGCATTAAGAATACATATCCGGAGATACCGCTTAAAAGGCCACTTAAAAGATAGCTCATAAACCTTGTACGCTTAACGTTGATACCCAGCATCAGAGCACTTGTCTGGTTACCGCCCATTGCGTAGAAGTGGCGCCCTAAAGGCATAAACTTAAGGATAACGAAGATTACCGCTACGCAGACAAAAGCTACGATAACGCCAAGCTCAATTCTCGCGGGGACGAGATTTCCGTTCTTGGCCACATATCCAAGCCATGGGATCTCAATCTTGGTATCCTTCAAAGCGTTAAAGACTGCATGATCCGCCTTTTGAGGATTTACGGAAAGGATCGTCGTCATTCCTCTCGCAAAGAACATTCCGGCTAAAGTTACGATAAAGGGCTGGATGTCCAGATAGCTTATAAGAAATCCCTGAACAAGTCCGAAAGCAAGTCCGATTCCCAGCGCAAGAAGTATCGATACAAAAAGGTTTCCGCCCCTGTTTAGATACAGTACGCAGCTCATTACCACCAGGGAGGTCACAGCGCCTACGCTTATATCGATTCCGCCGCCGATCATTACGATGGTCAGTCCGCAGGAAACGATAAGAAGGCTGGCGTTGTCGTTTAACATATCAAAAATCTGCTGTGCATGTAAGAATCCTCCCTTTAAAAAGATCATTGCAAAGGCATACATTACAAGAAAGATGCAGATTGTGATTGACATAAGCAGCTGCGTATCCGTAAGAGGCTCTTTGCGATTAAATATATTCTTTCCCATATTATTCCGCCCCCTTTACAACTGCTTTTTTCTCTTTGTTAAATACTTTCGAGGCAAGCTTACTGAATTTGGCTTTAACCACCGGTGATCCGATGACAACAAGGAGGATGATCACGATCGCCTTGTATGCCTTTACGTCCGTCGAAGAAACCTTCATCGCGTAAAGCGTAATGGTAAGCATCTGGATCACGTACGCTCCGATGATACTTCCGCCGATCTTGAACTTACCTCCGCCTAGGCTGTTTCCGCCGATGGCTACCGCAAGGATCGTATCCATTTCAACGTCAAGAAGGAGAGTTTCGTGGTTTATAAGTCCCAATCTGCTTACTCCGATGCTTCCCGCTACTGCTACGCAAACACCGAGGATCACAAAAGAGAGAAGCTTTATAAATGTCGAATTGATTCCGTTAAGTCTTGCAGCGCTTCCGTTTATTCCGACCGACTGAGTAAAGAGCTCCAGTGAGGTGAAATGGAAAAGGAGTCTGAAAAGTATTGCCATCAGTACAACGATGAGTACCGGGGTAGGAATCGGGATTCCCGGGATAAAGCTTCCGATGGCATTTATAATGGGACTTGAAACCGTAGGAGTCGCGCCGCCGTTTATCCAGTATGCGATGGATCGTCCGCAGGTATAAAGTATCAAGGTTGCGATCATGGGCTGGATCTTAAATACCGCAACCAAGGTTCCGTTAAAGGAAGCGAAGAGAACAGCCACAACGCAGGCTGCCACAAAAGCCGCCACTACAAGTCCTCCGTGGATTGTTCCCGACGACTTTAAAACCTTTACAAATACGCTTCCGGCGATGGCTGCTGCCGCACCGACTGAAATATCCTGTCCTCCGCAGGCTGCGGTTACAAGGGTCATACCCATCGCAAGTATCGCAAGCTCGCTGGCTCCGTTGATGATACTGATAAGGTTTCCGGCAAGAACCATATTGCCGTCACTGTTATGAGCAATTCCGATACTGAAAAAGCTCGGATCTCTTATAAGGTTAAATATTACCAGCAGCAGGATCGCTATGATAGGGATCGTCAGCTGTCCGAGACCGCCGGAAAAAAATCTTTTTACATTTTTCTTCATCTTAAGCCTCTCCTCCCGCTATGGTCTTCATTACCTGGGCCTGGTTTAAATCCTTGCCCTTAAGCTCTCCCACAACGTGTCTGTCTCGCATTACGATAAGTCTTGAACAGGTTCTTAGCATCTCCTCGACTTCCGAAGAAATAAAGGTTACGCTTACGCCCTCCTCCGCCAGCTTAAGCACAAGCTTTTGAATCTCAAGCTTCGTTCCTACGTCGATTCCTCTTGTGGGCTCATCCAGGATCAGATAATCGGGATGAGTAAGGAGCCACCTTGCAAGGATAACCTTTTGCTGGTTTCCTCCGCTTAAGGATCCTACGGGAGTCTCCCGGCTTGCTGTCTTGATATTCAGCGCCTTGATGTACTCGTCGGCAAATGCCTCCTGCTCGCTGCGGCTGATAGGCTTAAAGATTCCGTTCATAACCTGCAGCGCAAGGATTATGTTTTCCCTTACGGACAGCTCGGCGATTATTCCGTCACGCTTTCTGTCCTCCGCAAGATATCCGATGCCGTGTTTCATAGCGTCGATTGGGTGTGTGATCTTAACGTTTTGTCCCTTTACCTTTACGCTTCCACCATTTACCTTATCCGCTCCGAAGATAGCTCTTACGCTCTCGCTTCGTCCGGATCCGAGAAGCCCCGTAAAACCGTTTACCTCTCCGCGTCTTATGAAGAAATTAAAAGGCTTCGCATCGCTGCTGGAGAGATTCTCGGCTTCGTAGAGAACCTCGTTGTAGTTTTCTTCATGAACATCGCCTTCCGAAAGGTCTGAAAGCTCATCAAGTTCCTTACCTATCATCTTTGCAACAAGGTCAACCTGAGGAAGATCCTTTGTCAGGTATTCTCCTACAAGCTCGCCGTTTCGAAGAACCGTTATCCTGTCGCTGACCTCGTAAACCTGCTCCAGAAAGTGAGTTACAAAGATTATTCCTACACCTCTGCTCTTTAGATCTCTCATCAGAGCAAAGAGCATATTTACTTCTTTATCGTCAAGAGATGAGGTGGGCTCATCGAGTATAAGAACCTTACAGTTCATATCCACGGCTCTCGCGATAGCGACCATCTGCTGAACCGCAAGGGAACAGCTTCCGAGCTGCTGGGAACTTCTTGCGGGTATTCCGAGCTTCGTAAGGATCTCATCTGCGCGCTTTTCAAGCGCTTTATGTTTAACCCATGCCCCTTTTCCGCGTCCGATGAACATATTCTCGGAAACCGTAAGATTGGGGCATAGCGTTATTTCCTGATATACTGTGCTTATTCCC
>JAFPRD010000021.1:0-11100 GCA_017401005.1 Lachnospiraceae bacterium | reverse complement strand
GAAACGGGACAAAGGTTGTTGAGCTTTTAATGGACCATGACAAAGAGTATGTGGCAGAGCTTTTACTGGGATTGTGTACCGATACCCAGGATACTATGGGAGAGGTTGTTAATAAAGCCTCCGAGAGGGAACTTGAGCTCCTTTCCGAGGATAAGGTAAAGGAAGCTATTAATAGCTTTATAGGCGATATAGAGCAGATTCCGCCTATGTACTCGGCGCTTAAGGTTAACGGTCAGAAGCTCTGCGACCTTGCTAGAAAAGGCGTAGAGGTTGAAAGAAAGCCAAGAAAGATTACGGTTCATGAGATAGAGGTCCTTGAGATAAAGCTGCCTGTAGTTAAGATGCGGGTTCATTGCTCCAAGGGAACTTATATCAGGACTCTTTGCAACGATATCGGAGATAAACTTGGCGTATACGGCTGTATGCAAAGTCTCGAGAGGACGCGGGTCGGAATCTTCGGAAAGGAAGACGCTCTTACCTTGCCACAGATACAAAGTCTAAAGGATGAAGGAAAGCTTGGAGGAATCGTAAGACCTGTGGATGGCCTTTTTCCGGATTATCCAAAGATGAAGGTTACCGAAGAGGCACTTTACAGACTGGAAAACGGTAATGTCCTTACTGCTTCGGAATTGGTCGAAGCAGATGATTATGTAAACCAAAATCTGGATTCCAAAGAGCAAAATGCGGTAAATGTGCAAACATGTGTCAGAGTATACCGCCCGGATATGACTTTTGCAGGAATTTATAAGAAACATGAAGATGGTTTGTATAAGCCTGAAAAGATGTTTTTATGATATAAAGAATAATATAAGATTAAAGAATTGAAATACAGATCAAAGGTAATCTTAAAATGAAAGCAGTATTTTTTGATATAGATGGTACTCTTTGGGATGAGAAATTACGTATTCCGGAGAGTACAAAAAAGGCGATAAAAAAACTACGTGAGAACGGACACTTAGCTTTTATAAACACCGGAAGAGCCAAGAGCAATATACTTGACGAATCTCTTTTAGGGATCGGATTTGACGGTATAGTAGCTGCCTGCGGAAACTATATTGAGCTTGACGGGAAGGTACTCTACAATAAGTGTCTTTCGGAGGATGAAGTAAGAAGAATAATTGATATCGCGGATAAGTGCGATATGCCGATAGTTTTGGAAGGACCGGAGTATCATTATATTTCCCCGGTTGGATTTGAGAAGGACCCTTACGTAGATTATCTTTTCAATAAGCTTGGAGACAGAGCGAAACTTACCGGCGAGTACGATGGAAGCGAAGAAATAAACAAGTTTTCCGCAGATGTTTTTCCCGAGACTGATTTTGAAACTATCGGGAAGGAAATTTTTTCATTTGTCGATCCTATAAGACATGCCGACGGTGTTATTTATGAATTTATACCAAAAGGTTCGTCCAAGGGGGATGGTATAGAGATGGTTTGTGATAAACTGGGACTTTCTCTGTCCGATACCTATGCCATAGGTGACAGCAACAACGATCTTGATATGCTTGAAAGAGCGGGACACGGCATCTGCATGGGAGGAGGCTCCGAACTTGCGATGAAAGCGGGAGAGTACGTAACCGATACATTGGAGAACGATGGACTTTATAAAGCCCTTGTTCACTACGACCTTATAAGTTGACAGAATATTACTGACAAATCCTATCGTTTGTTAAAAGCAATTAAAAAGTATGTAAAATTATCTTAAAAGTTGTACGTTTTATCAGTTGATTAAGGGGATGTTTTTTTTATACAATATAAGACGTAGATGTAGATGGGATAAAAATAATCCGATATGAAGATCGGACATTAAAGAAGGAAACAAAGGTATTTCTATGAATCTAGGAACTCTATTATCAATGGCAGGCGGATTGGGCCTGTTTCTGTTCGGAATGAAACTCATGAGCGTCGCTATCGAAAAAGCAGCCGGCGCTAAACTCAGACGTATTCTTGAAAAACTTACAACCAATCGTTTTACGGGAATGTTAGTCGGTATTTTCTTTACCGCAGCTATTCAGTCATCATCGGCCTGTACTGCAATGGTAGTCAGCTTTGTTAACGCAGGGCTCATGAACCTGTACCAGGCAGCAGGCGTTATATTCGGTGCCAATATCGGTACAACAATTACTTCACAGCTCGTTTCTTTTAATTTTTCTGCGGTTGCTCCGCTTATTCTTCTTATTGGTGTACTCATCGTAATGTTTACCAAAAAAGAACAGGTTAAACAGGTTGGCGAGATTATCGTCGGCTTCGGTATTCTTTTCGTAGGTCTTGAGACTATGAAGAATGCTATGAGCGTGCTTAAGGATAACGCATTGGTTGTTGATACTTTAAGTTCTCTTAGAAATCCGTTCTTCGCAACCTTAATCGGAACCGCTCTTACGGCTGTAATCCAGAGCTCCTCCGTTACTGTAAGCATCGCCCTTCTTATGGCGCAGCAGGATCTCCTTAGCCTTGATATCATCCTTTATATCATCCTTGGATGTAATATCGGTGCGACGGCTACTGCGATGCTTGCTTCCCTTTCCGGTAAGAAGGATGCAAAGAGAGCTGCTCTTATACATTTCTGGTTTAACGTTATCGGAACCGTTTTGATCTATATCGTACTTGCTTTTGCAAAAGAGCCGATAATCAACGGACTTATGTATATTTCTAACAACAACAACGGAAGATTCGTTGCTAACGCCCATACCCTCATAAAGGTATTCCAGGTAATTGTACTCTTCCCGTTCTTAAAGCCTATTGTAAAGCTCTCTTGCGCATGCGTAAGAGGAGAGGACAAGAAAGTCGGTTACCGTGCTGCCGGACAGCTTAAGTTTATCGGCGAAAAGGTTGTATTTAACCCTGCTACCGCCGTTATCGAAGTTATTAAAGAGCTTGACCGTATGGCGTCTCTTGCCAGCGAGAACTTAAACCGCGCTATGAACGCGCTGATCACTCTTGACCAGGAAGATATCGACGAGGTTTACGAGGTTGAGAAAAACATCGATTATCTTAACCATGCAATTACGAATTACCTTGTAAAGATAAACCAGACAACCCTTCCTATCGAAGACTTAAAGCAGATCGGTGCGCTTTTCCATGTGGCCAACGATATAGAGAGAATCGGCGACCATGCCGAGAATATCGCTGATGCTGCTGTTATGCGTAAAGAAAACGGAGCTGTGATTTCCAAGGAAGCTCAAAAGGAACTTGGCGATATGCTGGATATGGTAAATACAAATATTCAGTATGCCATCGATATGTTTGTTAAGGGCGATGAAACTCATATGAAGGATATCATCGACCTCGAGGCAAAGATTGACGCCAAGGAAAAAGAGCTTCAGCAAAACCACGTAGATCGTCTTACCAGAGGAGAGTGTACACCTGAGGCGGGTATGATCTTCTCGGATATTGTGTCCGGACTTGAGAGAGTCGGAGACCATGCCAACAATATCGCATTCGCTATCGTTGAGAATAACAGAAAGATAGAAGCGGAAGAGGATGCGGCGAGCCTTTGAGCTAGAATATCCAAAATAAAACGAGCACAGATTTTATCTGTGCTCGAATTTGTATGTAGCTATAGTCTGTTTTATTGTAGTGGCTTTCTTTGTATTAAGCGGGAGCTGGTCGCCGTTATCTATCGTACAACAGGTCGTGTCCGTGCATTCCACATGAGCCATATTGACGATTATACCTCTGTTTATAAGGCAGAAATCGGGATTTTCCAAAAGCGGCTCGCAAAGAACAGAAAAGGGACCGCGGCACTTGGTGGGTTCGGGACAGTGGATAATGCAGTAGTTGGAGTCTGAGTTGATGTAAAGGATGTCTGAATATCTGATGGAAAGCTCCAACTTACCGGTGGTGACATTAAGATATTGCTCCTCAACCGGACTTAAGATAGCCCAGATATCGTTCATAACCTGATAAAGCTTATCGGGCAAGAGCGGCTTTATCAGATATCCGAAGGCGTGTACCGAGAATGCGTCGGGCATATGGTCGGTAGAGGATGTAAGGAAAACAAGAACAATATTCTTGTCGATCTTTCGCATATCAATAGAAGTATCGATACCGTTCTTTTTGTCCATAAAAATATCCATAAAGACAATATCGAAAGCACCTTCCTTACATGAGCTTAAGAACTCATCTCCACCGTCAAACTCGGTCATCTTAAGGTCGATATGATTATCAGTATGCCATTTATGTAGAAAATGCCGAAGACTGATCCTAATTGTAGGGTCGTCATCAACTATCGCTATATTCATAAATGCTCCGTTAATAAATTAATATTTACAGTAAAGAGTATAAAATAAATCAAATAATATTTCAACTTTAATCCTTAAGGAGTTCTGCCAAATACCTGTCAAATTTATTTCTTGTCTCGGGATCGCAGGCGGCTCGGTCTCTCAAAATCCTTTCACAGAGATTTTCATTTTTATCGAGTATAGGAGGCTGTGTATTTGCAGAAGGCTTCGGGGCGGCAACTCCCTTTAAAGATCCCTTATTCGGGGCTTCACCGGTTTCAAGGATATTGTGCTGCTCGACAAATCCGGCGGAAATAATACCTGTCGGAATAGCTACAACACCAACTCCTAAGATAGCGATCACGATTGCCAAAATCTTACCCAGAACAGTAACGGGATAGATGTCTCCGTATCCCACCGTAAGTATTGTTGAAACGCTCCACCAAAGACCGGAAAAGGCGTTTTTAAAAACTTCGGGCTGGGAAGGGTTTTCAACGCTGTACATACACAGTGAAGATGCAAGCATGAGTATAAGGATTATAAATACGGACGATAAGATCTGCTTTCTCTTTTTATGCAGGACTGTTGTTATTACGTTGAAGGAATCGTAAGTGGCGTTAATTCGGAAAAGGTGGAAGATCCTTACGACTCGTAGCATCCTGAAGGCGGAGAATCCTGTAAGGAAAAATGCCGGTACAATAGAAAGAAGATCGATTATTCCGTCAAAGGATATAAGAAACTTAAGAACAGCTTTTCCGCGGCTTTCGGCGGGGTAGAGAAGATTGGCTGTCCAGATACGCAAAATATATTCCGCTCCGAAAAGGCAGATTGTGACAATCTCGATTATGTGAAGGACGCTGAGAAGTCCCCTCGGAAGAGGAAAGGTTTCAAGGACAAGAGATATGATATTTAAGACGATGATAACTACAAGAAAAATATCGAAAGACAGAGAGGCAAAATCACCCCTCTGTCCGATCTGTATAATGTCGAATATTCTTTTTTTTACTCGCTTATACTTTTCCATTAATTGTCCTCGCGGAAAACTATTTCACCTTTTTCGGCATCCATGGATTCAACGATGGCAAGAGAGTGAAGATCGTAGTTCATGCTTCTGATAAGGGTACCGCCGTCCTGGAATCCTTTCTCAATTGCAATACCTATTCCCTCTACGGTAGCTCCTGCTGTGTTAACGATATCGATAAGCCCCTGAAGAGCGCATCCGTTGGCAAGGAAGTCATCGATTATAAGGACGTGATCCTCGGGTGAGAGGTACTTTCTTGAAACGATAACCTGGTACTCTCTTTTATGGGTAAAGGAAGTTATCTGGGTGGAATACACGTCTCCGTCGATGTTGATGCTTTGAGCTTTTTTTGCAAATACAACCGGAACATCAAAGTACTGCGCAGCTACGCAGGCGATTCCGATACCTGAGGCTTCGATGGTGAGGATCTTATTGATGGGCTTGTCCTTAAAGAGCCTTTTGAACTCTTTTCCCATTTCATTAAAGAGGTTTATATCCATCTGATGATTGAGAAAGCTGTCTACCTTCAGCACATTTCCGGGCTTTACGATACCCTTTTCTCTGATCATATCCTCTAAAAGTTTCATTTTAAAATCTCTCCTTATTTAGCAACCGGTGTGGTGCGTATTCTTATTTTAGGAAGCGAACCTATCTCGGTGTAATAATTGGTCTGCCAGTCTTTTCCCTGAGAAGGATCGTTCTTTCCGCTTGCGGGAGGAGCAAAGATCTTAAGGTCGAGCTTTGCGGCGCCCTTTATGGGTTTTTCGAAAAATGCAGGCATAAAGTCAACAAAAGTTGTACCCGGAGCTTTGTAGAACCAGCGGCCGTTAAGCTCCATCATAAGGTTTAGGTCTTTAAGATCGTCCTCGAAATATGCTTCGCAAAATACAGGCGCAGCATCAAAAGAAAGAGAAATGGAAAGGCCGTCCGCATCTTCGGCTCCGCCCCAGCGAAGGCGAGCGGGGAGAGCAGTCTTTTTGCCCTTTTTCATCTCGGGTAAAAAGTAATCATCGTGGATGATCTTTTTATAGGTGTCGAATACGGGCTGTTTTATTCCTACGTCTTTATTGTTGGGATCCTCAATTTCAAGACCGAGGCGACCCTTATCTCTGAACTGGTAGAGAGTAAAGGCGCTGAGCCATTTATCCGGATCGTTTTTGATAAGATCTACGAACTTTTTAACCATTTTAGCCTGGTCGTAGGGGCCGGTTACGTCTCCGTCGGCATTAAGCTCTGAGAGAACCATTGGCTTTTTAACGCCCGTAAGCTGAGTGTATCTCTCATAGCTTTTCTTGGCGAGCTTATAAATATCTCCGACCTTGTATCTTGCAAAGGAATTTCCGCCGGGCTCGGCTACATCAAAGGGCCAGCCCCAGTGAAGAGCAAGATATCTGTCAACAGAATAGATGTCTGTGGCTTTAATGGCGGGGATGAATTCATCCTCTTTTTCCATCTTTTCCGACTTGAGATCCTTGTAGCCGTCGAGGCAGAGGATAACCTTAACATTGGGAGCTTCTTTATGGAAAATCTTGCAGACCCTGGCAAAAAACTCTGCAACTTCGGTATAGGAAGCGCGCTTATTGAATGAAAACCAGTTGCCCGTAGCTTCGTGGTTGATGCGGGCAAGAACGCGGCCGTAAACCGAAAGGTCTTTTGCGATGGCAATGAGGTGTTCATCGCCTACATGAGGATCGATGGTTATAGTGATAAGAACGTCCTGTCCGTGACGCCTTACATCTTCCATCCAGCAAAAAGGCTCCTTGTCTTTCATTCCGATAAGGCCGCCTTTATAGGTTTCGTAGTCATCGTAAGGGTAATCCCATGCGCCTCCGATTTCCATATCTTTGTAGGCTTCGTGGGCTCTCGCCGGAAACTCTTTATCCAAAGGATAATAGCTGGTCATAAGGCTGACTCCGCGATGGGGTCTTCCGAGGGCGTTAAGGATGTAATCCTGGTTAACGTATTCGCCTCTTTCGCTTCCGTCACCGATATCAACAGCACATTTTGCGGGTCCCATGTGAAGTGTATAAGCTGTAAGTTGTTTGGACATTTTTTCTCCTTTAGAGATTGTTGTTGATAATATTTTAAAAGAACAGTATTATTATATAGAGATATATCAAAAATATCTACAAAAAAATAAAATAGAAGACAGTTTTTTTAGGATGAACAGACACAATATAGGAAGATTAAATACGATAATCCTTACGAGCTTAATCAGCATCGGCTGCGCAGTTTCCTGCGTGGCTTGCTCTTTGTTACCCGAAGAAGAGGACAAGTACAAGATCGTACTTGAGCCTGCCGAGACGGAAGTTTCTTATGAACTTGCAAAGGTGACAAAGGGTGATGTCAGGCTCTCAAGAAAGTTATATGCTTTATATCAGGAAGAAAACGGCGAAGAACTCTCATTCGGATCAGACGGACGGGAGGTCGAAGCCGTTTTTGTCGTTAAAGGAGAGGAAGTTAAAAAGGGAACGCTTCTTGCCAAACTAAAGAGCGATGACCTTGAAGAAGAAAGGTCGTCCCTTAAGTATACGATAGAGAGAAATGAGCTCTTGAAGAAGCAGGCAAGGGAACTTACCGATTATGATATCGAAAAGCTTTTGGACAGAAACCTTTCGACGATCGACAGGGAAAATGCGGTAAAAGACCTTGAAAAAAGATATGAAACCGAGATTGAAAGCTACGACGATGCTGTGGTTGTGGCGAGAGTCAGACTTAAAGAAGTTGAAGAAAAGCTCTCGGGCTGCAAAATATATGCCGGCATGGACGGAACTGTTTCCTACGTCAGTGCGGCCCTCACCTCCGGAAACAACAATTACGCCAAGGATTCTACGGTAATAAGGATAGTAGATGCTTCACACTGCGTTTTTGTTTTGGAAAATGAAGAGTATAAGGAGTATACCGATTTCTTTAAAGAAGGAAATAACGTTATCCTTTCAAACAATCAGGGCGATGAGTACAGAACTACCGTAGTATCCGCGGGACCTGAGGAGGGGGATATCTATCTTGAACTTGAAGAGCTGGACGAGAGATTAACCATTGGCACAAGACTTTTTTGCGACATAACGGTAGATGAAAGAAAGGATGTGCTAAGGCTTCCTCCGGAGGCGGTACATAATGCTCTTGATACTTATTATGTTTACAAGACGGATGAGAGCGGACTTAAAAATATTCAATATATTTCGGTGGGACTTATCGGAGATGAGTACATTGAAATTACTGACGGACTGAAGGAGGGGGACGTTGTTGTTAAAAAGTAGAAATATAATCAAAGTACTTGTACTTGGGCTTTTGCTTACAGGCTGCGCATCTAAGGCGGAGACAAGCGCGCCTGAGCTTTTAGAGCCGGCACTCGGCACGGAAAAGACTGCGACGGCTTCTTACGGAGAGGTTTATATATACGACGGTTACAGCGGGTATGTCATCCCTAAAATGGAGGAATTATCCTTCTCGGACGGGGGAGAGATTGAGGAGATATTTGTATCCGTTGGTGATGAAGTTAAAGAAGGGGACGTACTCGCCAATCTGAAAAACAGCTCGGAAGCTTACGACGAGATAGCCAAGAGGCTTAAGAATACAAGGGAAACAAATAAGGCTGAAAGCAGAAAACGCGAGATCGAGATAGAAAAATGCAAGCTTCAAAACATTGATTACGAAAGGCTCTCTCTTGTTAACAGACAAAAGCTCGAGGTTGAAAGTCTTGACGAAAAGTATCTGCAGGAGCTTTTAAATACCGAAAAACAGAAGCTCTCAGGAAGCAGGATAATCGCACCATTTGACGGCAAGATCGCTGCCATAGGTACTGTAAGAAGAGGCGAGTATATAGATGAGGATGTTCCGTTTATCGTGATCGCTTCTAATGAGGAATGCTACGTATACTCGGATTATATGACCGAAAAGGCGGCAAATCTCTACGATTCGAAAAAAGCGCTGATTGGCGGATTGGAATACGATCTTACATATATCCCCTACGAAGCCTCAGAGATTAATAAACTTATCGGGGCGGAAGAGGATTATTATTCCATATTCAAGGTTGAAGGAGGCAGGTCTGAGATGATCGGAATGCAGGCCGCTATCAGCCTAAAGAAAAATGTTAAAGAAAATGTTTTAAGGATTCCCGTAAACGCCCTCCACAGAGAAAACGGACTTTGCTACGTATATAAGGATGCAGACGGAACAAGAGAGGTTACGGAAATAAAGACGGGAGTTGTGGGACTTATGTATGCGGAAGTCCTTGAAGGCTTAAAGGAAGGAGATGTCGTTTATGTTACGGATTAAAAAGATATTTCCTTTTGCTTTGGCGGCATTTGCGCTTTTGGCACCTAGTATAAGCTCATCGGCCGCATCGCCCGCAACCAGAGTCCTTGTCAAAGAGGATATGATTCTTACCGCGGAAAATCCGGTTAACCTTGTTTATACGGACAGCGCCGATATCAGGTATGAGACGGATTACGGCTCGGCCTTATTTGTGAATCTTCTTGTCAGCAAGGGACAGTTTGTAAACGAGGGAGATCCGATAGCGGAAATATACGGAACGGCTGACGCGGCAGATATCTTAGAGCAGGAGCTTAAGCTAAAAAGAGCGAAAGAAGACCTTACAGATATCGAGGATGAAAAAGAGAGGAGCCTCAGAGATGCTCAGGCTTTTCTGGATAAAATGTATGACTGGAAAGCCGAAAAGATGATCGAAGTGGGAAAGCTTGATATAGAGAGCATTAATATCACATACGATCTTAAGATAGCGTCCCAGGAGGAATATATAGCCGAGCTTACAAAGACGCTAAACGCAATGTATAAAAACCGTGATACTAAGTTTGTTACGGCACCTATAAGCGGAGAAATAGCTTCGACGGAGGTGTTCCACCGGGATGATGAGCTTAATGACGGAACTGTCATAGGAACGATTTATAAGGCAGATAAGGCACTTTATTCCACAAAGGATACGGGAAACACTTTCTGGTACGGAATGAGCGTGAAACTTGATGATTATCACGGCAATGTATATGAAGGAAAAGTGGTTTCAAGCAAGAGCCCTACACTAAGCTCAAAGGTTACTGCGGATTCTGCATATATAGCCATTACCGGAGAAAAACCGGAAGAATTACCCCTCAGATTAAACGCTACATATGAGACTGTTTCGTTCAGAAACGTAATACTTGTGAGGGACAGTGAAGTTCGAAAGGATGAGCACGGAAGTTATGTGCTTGAGGTGACGGATAACGGTAATATCAGACATTACTTTACGGCCGGAAGAACGCTTCAGGGCAACACCGTAGCGCTTGACGGACTTAGCGAGGGAATGGTTATACTGGCAAGATAGGAGATCGGTTTTGTTCCATATAATGCTTCAAAAGCTTTTACATAAAAAGTGGATCTGCTTCAGCCTTATTCTGGGCAATATTCTGCTTATAGCGATCGCCTGCGCATATCCTATGTTCAGAGAAGCTTCGCTTTCGAGGATGCTGCGTGACGAATTTGCCTCGTATGAGGAGAAGAACAATAAAGATTCCACGGTTATCAGCATAACGGGAAAGATTCAGAAAAAAGGCGATACATCAGGGTATGACACCGCAAGAAATAAGGCGGAAAACCTGATGGAGGAGATGGATTTAAAGGGCAGAACGCTCCTTAAATACAACCATCTTCAAAGCACGAGCGCAACCCCGACGCAGATGCGGGAGTCGAGTATCAAGGACGGAAGATACACAATCTGCGGGTTTGAGGATTTTGAAGAAAACATATCTGTTATCAGCGGAGATATGTATTCGGATGAAGTTATCGGAGACGATACAATAGAGGCGATGGTAACCATCGGTTGCTTCGTCAGGATGGAGCTTCTTGTGGGAGAGGAGCTTGAGT
>JAFPRD010000244.1:0-2542 GCA_017401005.1 Lachnospiraceae bacterium | reverse complement strand
TAAATATGCAACATGTCAGGTATATTTTGACCATAGTTTCATAAATATACTATAAAACCGATTTGCCCTTGACACAAGCCCTAAAATTCTATAAACTAATCTTCGCGACAATCGTCTTTTGTAAGGAATCCGTCTGCGTGAGCCTGTCTGGTCTCGCGCAATGCGACGCTGCGAACCGTGTCAGGTCGGGAACGAAGCAGCACTAAGCAGATGCTCCATGTGCCGTGAGGGCGCTGGGCAGGTAGCTCAGGCGGGTTCCTTACAGAGGATGATTTTTATTTTAAGAAATAATCATTTTGCCTTACTTTACCTTTTCTTTTATTATTTAGCCTTGGGCCCTTGGGGCCCACTATTTTGAAGATATGCTTACATCCTGCACATTATGCCCAAGAAATTGCAAAATTAACAGATTGGCAGGGGAAACCGGCTACTGCGGACAGACTTCTGCAGTCAGAGCTGCAAGAGCGGCGCTTCACTTTTGGGAAGAGCCTGTTTTGTCAGGCAAAAACGGAAGCGGTGCCGTCTTTTTCTCAGGCTGCAATCTGCGCTGCGTTTTTTGTCAAAACTATAGTATCGCTCTCGGAGACGTAGGTCGCGAGATAAGTAGCGAAAGGCTGTCTGAAATCTTTTTTGAACTAAAAGAAAAGGGAGCTCATAACATCAATCTTGTCACCGGGACTCCCTTTATCCCCCAGATAGTAAAAGCCCTTGAAAGAGCCAAGGACAATCGCCTTGACATCCCTGTCATATTTAACTGCGGAGGATATGATAATGTCTCTTCAATAAAGATGCTTGACGGGCTTGTCGATATTTATCTTCCGGATATGAAATATTTCTCAAGCGAACTTTCGTCAAGATACAGCGCGGCTCCGGACTATTTTGAAAGAGCAAGCGAAGCTATAGCCGAAATGTACCGCCAGGTCGGAACGCCGGTCTTCGAGATTACGTCCAAAAAGGGACAGACCTGTGAAATTTTAGATGAATCTGAATTTGTCAAGGGACAGAGTTGTGAAGTTTTTGATTACAGCGGCGAGGTTTTAATGAAGCGCGGGATGATCGTAAGGCACCTTCTCCTTCCCGGGCAGAGTAAGGACAGCAAGAAGGTTTTAAGATATCTCTACGAAACCTACGGGGACAATATTTATATAAGTATAATGAACCAGTACACGCCGATGGCGCATATTACGGATCCGGATTCTTTACTTTATAATAAGTATCCTGAGCTTGCAAGAAAAGTGTCAAGCGAGGAATATGACAGAGTCGTCGATTTTGCTTTAAAACTGGGCATAGAAAAAGCCTTCATTCAGGAGGGTGAAACCGCTGAAGAAAGCTTTATTCCGGCATTTGATTACGAAGGTCTTTGATATTTCAAAGGCCTTTTATTTTGCATTTAACTACGAAGGCATCTGCTTTAAATAGTCAAGGTATCTTTGTACCATCATTGCGATGCGGTAGGTAAGAGCATCCTCAAACTCTCTGAGATTAAGGCCTGTGGCCTTTTGCACCTTGTCAAGTCTGTAGAGGATTGTGTGTCTGTGCATATAGAGCTGGTCAGAAGTCTGGGAAACGTTAAGGTTGTTCTCCAGGAACTTTCCGATCATCGTAATAGTCTCTTCGTCGAGTTCGGGAGGAAGTCCGCCTCCGAATACTTCTTCAAGGAACATCTCGCAAAGGTTAACGGGAAGCTGGTAAATAAGTCTTCCGATTCCGAGAGCGGAGTATGCGGCGATGTTTTTCTCCTCGTAGAAAATATTGCTTACTTCAAGAGCAAGCTTTCCTTCCTTATAAGACTTGGAAACATCCTTAAGCTCCTCAACGGGATTTCCGAAGGCAACCTTCGCGTTGGTCATAGCCTCGGTATTGATAAGGGAAACAATCGTCTCGCCTATCTGCTCAAGATCCGCAGTCTCCGGCTTTGAATCAAAGGTTTTTATAAGGATGATCTTTTCCTCATCAACAGCGGTAATAACGCTGCCCGTCTGGGAATGGTAGGCCATCTTTAAAAGCTCGGTGGCGATATTCTTGACGTCATGTTTAACGTCGATAAGAAATACGGCGCGCCAGCCTTTTGTATCTATGTGAAGCTTCTTTGCTCTGTTGTAGATATCAACAAGAAGCATATTGTCCAGTATCAGGTTTTGATAAAAGCTGTTTTTGTCGTACTTTTCCTGGTAGGCAATCTGGAGAGCCTTTATCTGAGAGACTGCGATCCTGCCGACGTTGTAGGCGGTATCTCCCTGGCCGCCGGTAACGATGATATAGGCGTTTTCCTCATCCTCGGTAACCTTCATAAGATGGCTGTCACCGATTACCTGAGAATCAGCGGGGGAATCAAGGAAAGCCTGTAAATGAGCGGGGTCCGCTTTCCCGTCTCCCGCGCTTACTATTTGCTTACCCTGTCCGTCATAAGCCGCGATGCTTGTCTTTGTAATATTGTATAAATCTTCTATACAGTTTTCTATTACTGAATTTGGAATCATACTTATCCTCAAAAATGCCCCGGCAGGTTGTGCCGGGGCTCTTTAATACATTTGAAATGATT
>JAFPRD010000020.1:0-13064 GCA_017401005.1 Lachnospiraceae bacterium | reverse complement strand
ACTTTCCTTAAAGTACTTCAGGGCTGGCTTTCCGATAAGTACAGAGTAACGGCGGTAAAGTCGGGAATGCAGGCGATAACATATCTTGCCAATCATTCACCTGATTTAATACTGCTCGATTACGATATGCCTATCACTCCCGGTCCGCAGGTTATGGAGATGATACGAAGCGAGTACAATGCGAAGGAAGTGCCTATCATCTTCCTTACCGGAAAATCCGACAGGGAAAGTATTATGAACGTTATGAAACTTAAGCCACAGGGCTATCTTCTTAAAGCTATGACGAGGGAAGATATTGTGGCTGCGGTGGATAATTATTTTCAGACACATAAATGGGATAATAACCTATAGACGGAGGGTATGCCGATGAAAAAGACCTTAAGAGCGTTCTTTTCTTTGAGTTTGGCCGTTTTGCTTCTTCTCCCGGGATGTGGCCGCGGAGAAAAAGCTGAAAAAGAATTTGTTCCAAAGTATGATACGGAGACGTCATTTTCACTGACCGTTGCGGGCAGTTACGGAAATTTTGAGTCCCTTGAAGCTGAGTTTGAGCGTTTTTATGAGTATTATCCGAATGCGAGCCTGCAGTACGTAACGATGGACGATTACAATAACGTCATCTCCAAGGCTCTCATAGGCAATGAACCCCCGGATATATTTACCACCACGGGTTCAATGGTCGGCAATGAAAAGTATAAGGATATGTTCGACGCTTGCGAGATTTTGTCGGATCCATCTCTTGACATTGATTATTCCTGCATCAGAAGCTCTCTTATAAGGACTAATGATTCAGGCGAGATATTGATGCTCCCGATATTTACAACATCTTACGGGATGCTTGTAAATATGGATATTTTTGAAAACGAAGGCTTGAAGGTACCTAATAATTACGGAGAGCTTGAAGATGTTTGCAAAGCTCTGAAAAGCGCGGGATACGAATCTCCCGTTATGGGAGCTGACAGATTCAGTGGCCCGGGACTTTTCAATTGTTTTATTTATCCGATGTTTGCCTACGATGTCATAAACAGTGACGGTGCGGCCGATTCTCTTAATTCCTTTGAAGAGGGATCCGGGGAGATCATGCGTCGCAGTCTTGAGAGGCTTGATGAGTTTGTATCATCGGGAGGCATAGATGTTCAAAAATGCCGCGAGGAGATAACGGACGAGTATGACTCTGTGATAATGCGGTTTTTTGAAGGTGATGTTCCCATGATGCTCGCTACCGGAGATATAGTTTCAGGTACGGCAAAAAGGGAAAGCAGATCTGATGCTTTTTCCGCAAATCCTTTTAAATACAGATTTTTTACCGCTCCCTCGGGAGATGATGGCGGATATTTTATTAATTCCATCAGCATCTGTTTCTCTGTCAATAAAAACAGCAAAAATCTTGATATGGCGAATGAATTCATGAGGTTTCTTATAAGCGAGGACGAGCTTGGAAACATGGCGGGCTTAAAAAGGCTTATCACACCTGTCGATGATTTTTCCTTTGACGAGGTTTATTCGGCTCTTGCGGATATACCTGATGATAGGAGCTTCAGCGACAAGGAAACGGGGCTTTTGGACCCGGCGGTCAGACAGTTTAGGGCTGCGATCTATGCTGTCGGAAACGGTAAAATGACAGTTGATGAGGCTATAACAGCGTACGGAAATATTCCGGAGGAGTAGACAGGAAATGACCGAGAGAATAGTTGTAGTTGATGATGACGCCATAATTCTTCGAGGTGCGGACAGCGTACTATCCGGGGCAGGCTTTCGGGTAACCTGTTTAAAGAGCGGTAAAATGCTGCTTGATTACATGGATAAGAACCCGGCGGATATGCTCCTTTTGGACATCAGAATGCCGGAAATGGACGGGTTTGAGGCTTTGCAGGCGCTAAGGGACCGGGAAAGAAAAGCTTCAAAAAAAGCGACTCCGGTGATTTTTCTTACGGCCAACGACGACGGAGAGTCGGAGACAAGGGGACTATCTCTCGGCGCTATGGATTTTATCCGCAAGCCCTTCGTACCGGAGGCTTTAAAGCTCAGAGTAAGCAATCTTCTTGAACTTATAAGACTCCAAAACGATCTTCACAGGGAGGTTGAGAAAAAGACAGCGGAGCTGGAAAATCTTTCCGTTCACGTTGTTCAGGCCCTTGCGGAGGCGATAGATGCAAAGGACAACTATACAAACGGGCATTCTACAAGGGTTGCGGAGTATTCAAAAGAGATAGCGAAAAGATACGGATATTCCCCCGAAAGGCAGGAGGAAATCTATATGATGGGCCTTTTGCATGACGTTGGAAAGATAGGAATTCCCGATGAGATCATAAACAAGCCCGGCAGGCTCTCCGATGAGGAATTCGCTATTATAAAGGAGCATCCCGAAAAGGGAGCGAAGATCCTGTCGAGCGTACCGGAGATGCCAAAGCTCGCAACGGGCGCAAGATGGCATCATGAGCGCTTTGACGGAAGAGGGTATCCCGATGGCCTTAAGGGGGATGAGATACCCGAGGAAGCAAGGATCATCGCGGTGGCGGATGCTTATGACGCTATGACCAGCAGCAGAAGCTACAGAGAAAAGATGCCGGTGGAAAATGTCATAAGTGAGCTGAAAAAAGGGATGGGGACGCAGTTTGATGAGCGCTTCGCAAAAATCATGCTGGAGATGATTTAAGGTTGCGAAAAATGCCTCATAGGTGGATAATAGAAAGGCAGGGCTTTTATTCGAAGGCCTTGCCTTGAATAGTTTTAAGGAGCGTGAAATGGACTTTAATAAAATTACTGATCAAAGCAGACAGGCCGTGTCTGAGATACTTGAAAAGGCCGGACTGAAATCGGGTTCGATCTTTGTTATAGGATGTTCTTCAAGCGAGATTTTAGGAGACCAGATAGGAACAGCCACCAATCTTGATTCGGCAAATGCCGTTTTCGACGGGATCATACCCCTTTTACAGGAAAGGGGTATCTTCGCGGCGGCGCAGTGCTGCGAGCATCTAAATAGGGCTCTTGTCGTAGAGAGAGAGGCTATGGAAAAGTACGGTTTCGAGCAGGTAAATGCAATCCCTCAGCCCAATCATGCAGGAGGAGCCTTCGCCACTGTTTGCTATCAGAGGTTTAAAGATCCTGTACTTGTTGAGAATATAATGGCTAAGGCCGATGCCGGAATAGATATCGGAGGAACGATGATCGGAATGCATATGCACTCGGTTGTCGTACCGATGCGCATCTCTCTTAGAAAGATCGGGGAGGCGCCCATAATCTGTGCCAGACACAGGCCTAAGTATGTGGGCGGACAGCGCGCGATTTACGATGAAAATCTTATGTAGAGACAGGAGAATGTGATGAAAGTCAAAGTTTTTATCGACGGGAGCGAAGGAACTACGGGACTCAGGATTTTTGAGCGTTTTGAAGGAAGAGACGATATCGAGCTTTTAAAGATTCCTTCGGAGCTTAGAAAAGACCCGGATACCGTAAAAAAGTACATCAACGAATCGGATATCACATTCCTTTGTCTGCCTGATGCGGCTGCAATAGAAGCGGTTTCGATGGTTGAAAATGAGAATGTTACTATTATCGATACGTCAACAGCTCACAGAACAGAAGAGGGCTGGGCATACGGCTATCCCGAGCTTTCATCTGAGCACAGAAGTAAGATCAAAAACGGAAAAAGAATTGCCGTGCCCGGTTGCTACGCTTCGGGATTTATAACCATCGGCTATCCACTTTTAAGCGCCGGGATTCTTCCCGCGGATTATCCCGTTTCGATATTTGCCGTTTCGGGATACAGCGGAGGTGGAAAGAAGCTTATAGCCGCTTATGAAGAAGAGGGCAGGGATAAAAAGTTTGACAGCGCAAGAATGTACGCCTGGGGGCAGACCCACAAGCATCTTAAAGAGATGAAGAAGATAACCGGGCTTTCAAAAGAGCCACTCTTTTGCCCTATGACTACCAATTACCACAGCGGTATGGTTGTTCAGGTGCCTCTTTATACGGATATGCTTAAAAAGAAAATGTCTCCGGAAGAGATAAGGGACTTTTTCGCAGAGTACTACAAGGGTGAAAAGTTTATTAAGGTAATGCCCTTCGGAGCAGACGCTGAGGCCGGTGGAGCGCTCTTTTCCGATGCCTGCGCCGGATGGGACGGAATGGAGATTTTTGTTACCGGAAATGAGGAGAGAATCGTAGTTGCCACAAGATTTGATAACCTCGGAAAAGGTGCTTCAGGTGCCGCAATTCAGTGCATGAATATAGTACTTGGATGCGATGAAGCCAAGGGACTTAATCTGTAATTTAGGGGAAGATATGGATACATTAAAAGAATATGCATTTTTGCCGAAAGAAAAGTACGTAAAACCCCTCGGAAGAAGCTTTATGCTCGAGGACTGCAGAGTTTTAAGTCTCTCCGGAAGCGGAGTTGAATTTACTTATTTCGGGACAAAGCTTGAAGTTTTATTTTACGGAGACAGTACGACAAAAGAAACGGATGGGCCCCTTCCCTGGCGCGATTTTGCCAGAGTTGCGGTTATAGTTGACGATATAAAGCTTCTTGATACTATGATCAAAAAGCCTGTTGAAAGATTTGTTGTAAGGGGCGAGGATCCGTCTGAAGCCCCCGCAGAGCATACCGTAAGAATCCTTAAGCTTTCCGAGCCGAGGATGTCTACTGCGGGCCTTGGAGAAATCAAGGTTCTTGCCGGAGGGGAGCCTAAGCCCACGGCACTTTCGGACAAATATATTGAATTTATAGGCGATTCCATCACTTGTGGATACGGCGTTGATGCGCCAAGCGAGTGGTATCCTTTTTCAACCGATACGGAAAATGTTACCGAAGCTTTTTCTTACCTTACCGCAAAGAAATTAGGGGCTGATTACAGTATGGTCTCTTACAGCGGACACGGGCTTATATCGGGCTATACCGCAGACCCCGATGTGCCTAAGATAGAAGAGCTTGTTCAGCCTTATTACGAGATCTTTGCTTATTCCTACAATACTTTCAGAGGAATGTGCTTAGAGGAGCGAAAGTGGGATTTTTCTTCGGAGAGAAAGCCCGATACCATCGTCATCAATCTAGGTACAAATGATGACAGTTATGTGCAGGGGGATGAGAACAAGAAGGCGGCATTTTTGGAGGATTACGTAGAATTTCTGGAGCAGGTTCATGAAGCTAATCCGGATTCACGTATTATTGTAGCATTCGGACTTATGGGGGACGCGCTCTTTGATACCGAAAACGAAGCTGTTTCTGAGTTTAAGGAAAAGAGCGGATTTGGCGATGTCCATATCTGCAGGCTTACGCCGCAGAATTTTGAAAAAAACGGATACGGAGCTGATTGGCACCCCGCAAAGGCATCTCACGAGGCGGCGGCTGATGAGCTTAGCGCATTCATAAAGTCACTCGGAGGAAGATATGCTTTATAATGTTTTACCTTTTAATCCCGAATACACAACATTCATAGCAATGGGACTGGGATTTGTTATTACATTTTTACTTATGGAGTTTGCCGCAAAGTACCTGCCCAAGGACGGCGGAAGAGCTTTTGCCGTTGAAGGCGAGAAGTCTGCGGGCAAGCCCAGAGGCGCCGGTCTTTATTTTATAGCGGTTTTCGTGGTTGTATCCGCCTTGTTTTCGCCGATGAACACAGAGTACGGGTTTTACCTTGTACTAATCCTTATCGCGATGATGACGGGATTTTTGGATGATGCGTCAAAGAGCCCCTGGGGCGAGTATTTAAAAGGCGCCCTTGACCTGGCTGTAGCGATACTGGTTGCTATCGTATTTTTGGTTAACAATTCATCCGAGGTTACGCTGTCGCTATTCGATAAATCCTTTGTTATGCCAAAGGTTGTATACGGGATTTTAGCCGTTATCGTAATCTGGGCAAGTATAAACGTTACCAACTGCTCGGACGGAGTCGACGGACTCTCGGGAAGCGTGGGAATCATCTCGCTTCTCGGATTTTATTCCGTATTTTTCAAGAGCGGAGCTGCAAAGTCCTTTGCGCCAATGATCCTTATCCTTGTGGCTGCGCTTGTGGCGTATCTTTGGTTTAACGCAACGCCCAGTAAGCTGATGATGGGTGATGCGGGATCAAGAGCCCTCGGGCTTTTTATCGCTATCTGCGCATTAAAGAGCGGAGATCCTTTTATCTTTATCCCGCTTGCGCTTGTATTTATCCTTGACGGCGGACTCGGTCTTTTAAAAGTATTTTTACTGAGATTTTTAAAGATCCATATTTTGAAAAACGTTCGCACCCCTCTCCACGACCAGGTACGTAAGGTTTGGGGATGGAGTAATACACAGTGTGTTTACAGATTCTGTATCATACAGCTTGTTATTTGTGCGGTAGTTTTCTTTTTGATCTAAGGAGTAGGAAATGTTTGATAAACTTACTAAATCGGATATAGCCAAGATGGAGGAGGAGATAGAGCACAGAAAGCTTGTTGTGCGTCCCAAGGCTTTGGAGGATGTCAAAGAGGCCAGAGCGCAGGGAGATCTCTCCGAGAACTTTGAGTATTATGCGGCTAAAAAGTTTAAGAATCAAAACGAAAGCCGTATCAGATATCTTGAAAAGATGATAAAGACAGCTACCATCATCGACGATTCTTCGGCTGATGATGAGGTTGGTATGAACAATACCGTTACAGTAAGATTTTGCGACGACGGTAGCGAGGAGACTTTCAAGATCGTTACTACCGTTCGCGCCAATTCTCTTGAGAATCTTATTACAAACGAATCGCCCCTTGGCAAAGCGGTACTTAAAAAGAAGGTTGGAGAGATTGCCCACGTAACGGTTAATGCCGATGTCAGCTATGATGTTGAGATCGTAAAGATCGAGAATACGGACGACTCCGGAGACGAAATCAGGAAATTCTAGTTTTTGTTGGTAGATTAATGAGTAAAGATTTAAGTAAAAAATACATACTTTTTGACCTCGACGGCACGCTTACGGATCCCAAGATAGGAATCTGTACCAGCGTGCAGTACGCGCTTCGGGCCTTTGATATAGATGAGCCGGATATAGATGTTTTGGAGCCCTTTATAGGACCGCCTCTTATAGACAGCTTTATGGAGTTTTACGGATTTTCCGAAGAGGATGCAAAAAAGGCTGTTGAAAAATACAGGGAGCGTTTTTCTACCGTAGGGCTTTTTGAAAACAAGGTATACAAAGGGATAACTCATATGCTTAAGAGGCTTAAGAAAAATGGATTTCACCTTGCTGTGGCATCCTCTAAGCCCACAGTTTTCGTTGAGAAAATCCTGGATCATTTTAAGATCGGAAAGTATTTTGAGGTCGTAGTCGGAAGTAACCTTGACGGGACAAGGACCGACAAAAATGAGGTTATCGAGGAAGCCCTTAGGCAGCTCTTTAAGGGAAATCGTATTAACAAAGACCTTATCTATATGGTGGGAGACAGGCGATTTGACGTAGAGGGCGCGAAAAAGCAGGGAATCGAGAGCGTCGCAGTTCTTTACGGATACGGAGACTACGAGGAGTTTCTGGAATCACATGCGGATTATATAGTTTTTACGCCAAAGGATCTCGAGGAATTTTTGATGAGAGAGTCGGAGGAGTATAACGACGGAAGAATCTGCCGCCTGGGAGGAAACGGGTTTTCACCCTTTACTTTTAGGACTGTGATAACCGTGATCGGCTGCTTCCTTCTTTTCTTTGCGGTAAGGCTTTTGACGGAGATTGTTCTATCGAGCGGTTTTGGGATACTAAGCCCGATCCTTCCCGCCGGTATAAAGGCGTTTTTCTATTACGGTGCGGAGCCTAATCCAAACAGCGCCTTTTACATTGGAAACATAGGGACGATCATCTCCGGATTGGCATATGTTTTGGCGGGTCTTTCCATACTGCCTTTTGCTATAGCAAGGATTAAAAAGACTTCAAGGGATATGTACCTTCTTCATCCGATGAATCCGGCTCCTGTTAAGATCATCTTAGGCGTGATATTCGTTACGGCATTTACGCTCGCTACGCAGATAGCGGCGATCCTTACCCAGGCGGCGGCTTCATCTCAGTCCTACAGCGAGGTTGCAAGCGCGCAGTACAGCTGTCAGATTGCCGTCGGGCTTGTCGTATATTGTCTTATTGCGCCGCTTGCGGAAGAGCTTCTTTTCAGAGGGATCATCTTCACATCCTTCAGGCAGTACACGCCGATATTCGTGGCTATACTTGCCTCGGGTGTTATTTTCGGAATCTACCACGGCAACATCGTTCAGGGCATCTATGCCTTTATCTTTGGATGTCTGATGGCTTTGGGATACGAGTATTACGGGGTATTTTGGGCGGCTGTTATAATGCATTCATTGCAGAATCTGATCTCTTATCTGGGAACATATCTGTTTATGAACAATCGCTTTATCGTCAGCTGGCCTTTTGTGGGCGGTATGGCTGCTGTAGCTATCGCTGCGGCTGTTATGCTGTTTGTTAGTAAAAAGGGTAATAAGTAAACATGAAAATCATTCACACTGCCGACTTGCATTTAGATTCAAAACTCAGCAGATATTTTGATTCTGCGAAGGCTTCACAGCGCAGAAACGAACTTCTTCTTTCTTTTAAGAAGATGGTGGAATACGGTAGCACGGTCGGTGTCAGCGCTATTATCATTGCCGGAGACCTTTTCGATGTAAGAAAGATCTCTGCGACGGCACGGGATGCGGTCTATTCTTCTGTCGTAAACAACCCCGATATTGAGTTCTTCTATCTTAGGGGAAATCACGATGCGGATACTTTTTTAAATCAGATCACGGAAAAATACGGAAGTCTCCCTGAAAACTTAAAGATGTTTTCGGGAGACTGGACGTCGTATGTTCATACGGAAGGTGATGTAAGCGTCGTTATAACCGGCGCCGAGATTACAAAAGAAAACAATACCGCGCTGGTAGACTCCTTAAGCCTTGACAGAAAGCGTATCAACATTGTAACGCTCCACGGCCAGGAAGTCCCTACGGCGGGTAAAACGGATGCGGAAGTTATCCCGCTTCCCATGTACAGAGACAGGGGGATTGATTATCTGGCCCTCGGGCATATTCACGCGCCGAAGATCGAAAAGCTTGACAGCCGGTGTACCTACTCCTACTGCGGATGTCTTGAGGGCAGAGGCTTTGATGAGGTGGGAGAGAGGGGATTCAATCTTCTTGATATTACAAACGACGGGATAAACGTAACTTTTGTTCCTTTTGCAAAAAGGACTGTTTTTGATATCTCCGTAGATGTATCGGATTGCGAGAATTCAGGGGATGTAATAACTACGGTTCGGGATTTTGCTTCTTCAAAAGGCATCGCCGACAAGGATATGCTTAAGGTTAGGCTCTCCGGCAAGGTGCCTTTGGATACAGAATTTGATCTAAACTATATAACGCAAAATCTTTCGGAGGAGTATTTTTTCATAAAAGTACTGGATGAGACGGAGAGTCTTATCGACTTTGAAAGTTTCGCTTTCGACAAGTCTTTAAAGGGTGAATTCGTCAGGCTTTTAAAGCAGGAGGCCGAAAAAGGCGCCTTAAGCGAGGAAGAGGCTGCGGACTGCATTGCGATGGGGGTTAGACTGCTTATGGGGGAGGAAAAGCTTGTATGATCATAAGGAAGATAAATATCGAGAATTTCGGAAAGCTCAGTGATCTAAGTATGGAGTTCGATAGCGGCGTCAATTCCATCCTCCGGGGGAACGGCTGGGGAAAGACCACTCTTGTTTCCTTTATCAGGGTCATGTTCTACGGATTTGACGGAGAGAGCAAAAAGAAAGCATTAAGGGAGCGGGAGCGAAGCTTTTTTAAACCCTGGAACGGCGGCGTATACGGCGGCAGTATCGAGTTTAGCGCCGGTGGGAAGGATTATGTCCTTACAAGGACTTTTGCCGCTACCGCAAAGGGCGATACATTTGATTTAAGAGATGCTCTAACCGGTATAAAGAGCGAGGATTTTGATGCGGATAATCTCGGAACAGGGCTTTTCGGAGTAGACAGTGAGTCCTATAAAAAGACAAGCTATATCGACCATACCGCCGTTAAATACAGCGGAGTCGGAAGCGATGTAGGGTCAAGAGTAAGCCGTACGCCACAGGCTGATGATATTGCTAATTTCGACAAGGCGCAGGAGCTTATCAAAGATTATCTTAATTCCTATTCACCCACAAGGGCTACAGGAAATTTGCATAAGCTTAAAGGGGAGATTTCAGACCTTGAGATAGCTATAAAGGACAAGGCTAGAGTTGAAGAGGGCATCTCTTTTGAAAAGCAAAGGCTTTCAGAACTTTTGAAAACCGAGGAAAACTTAAAAAAGTCCCGCAAAAATCTTGAAGAGGAAAAGCGTGCTATCGCTTCCTGTAAGGAAAAGGCTATAAGCGCCGGTCTGTACGCAGACAAGGTAAAGGCGAGGGACGAAAGGGAGGAAAGTCTTAAAAAAGCTCTCAGTGACTTAGGAGGAAGAATCCCCGAGGAAGCTGATATAGCCGCTCTTGAGGAGAGATTATCTAAAAGACAGGCTCTTTTGGTAAAGGAAAGCGCCCTGAGCGAAAAGAGATATGATGAGCGTTTTGAAAGGCTTTCCCGCAAGTACTCAGAGAGCAATATATCCTCGGAAGACATCTTAGTCCAAACCGGGGTTATGAAGGAAATAAGAGAGCTTAACGCAAAAGTTTCTTCACTTGAAGAGAATATAAGAGAAAAGAAACAAAGCAGAAGCGAGATCATAGAAAAGAACAGTTTAGCGCAGTACCTTGCGGATGCAAGAGCTGAAAAATCCAAAAAGACGGGGAAGGCGCTTGTGATCGCGGGTATAGCCTTAATGGCGGTAGCGGCCGCAGCCTTCGGTATCACATATCACTTTTTCGGCTTTGAAAGGGTACTTTTTATTGCCCTTGAGGCGGCGGTATTTGTTTTAGGTTTGATTCTCATGATAATCGGTCTTGTAAACAAAGGCAAGGCAGCAGGCATAGTAAACGCTGTAAGCTTTGAGGATACGGACAGCTTTGAAACCGAGATAGAGTCTTTATCCGAAAGGATTATGGGGTATGAGGATGAAATCCGTCAAAAGGAAAGCGGAGTAAGGGAGTTTCTCTCAGGCTTCGGCGTTGATTATTCAAGAGCAGACGCTGAGGAAATTCTTTACAGGATGAAAGCGGAGCTTTCTGAATACAGGGAAAAGCTTGAATCCGAGAAAGCTTCTTTAGGACAAAGAGATGCCGTTATTTCAGAGAGAGAATCTATAGAAGAGAAGATAAAGGATCTTTGCGAAAAGGTTGGGCTTAGTGCAGATGCTTGCTCCGAGGGCGAAAACATAAAAGAAGCTTTGCGTACTTTGCAGGAGAAGATCGCGCTCTATGTGCATGAAGAAAGAGAATTAAAGACTGCTAAAAAGCTTTGCGAGGATTATCTGTCTGAGCATCCGGAAGCTCTTGAAAGCGTTTCATTTGATGCTGACGCATCCGAGGAGAGATTAAGGGAAATAGAGTCGGAAGAGACCTCTCTTATGGAGAAGCTTGATGATGTTTCGGCGGAGAAAAATTCGTCAAAGCGGAAGATATCCGATCTATACGAGAGAGCGGAAGAGATTGCGACGGATGAAGAACGTCTCATTGGACTTAAGGAAGATTTCGCCGAGGAGAGCAAAAGATACAAAATTGTATCGGCGACTTCGGAGTATCTTACAAAAGCAAAGGATATGCTTATAGCCGGATATATGGAACCCTTAAGGTGTTCATTTGAGAAGTATTATGATATACTGAAAAAAGGTGGCGAAAGCGGTGAAGGCTCTGCATTTATCATAGATTCGGCTCTCGGAATACAGAAAAAAGAACTGGGCGCGTATAGGCCGGTGGAGGCCTTAAGCGACGGACTTTCGGATATGACCGGACTTTGTATGAGAGCGGCTCTTTTGGATGTAATGTATGAGGGAGAAAAGCCCGTTATCATTATGGATGATCCTTTTTCAAATCTCGACGAGGAGAATCTGAAATGGGGATACGGATTTCTCGCTTCTCTCGCAAAAAACTACCAGATCATATATATGACTTGTCATGCAGACAGGACAGAAAACTAAAATAACGGAGCATACGTATGAAGAAAAGATTAGTCAGTTTATTATTAACAGTAGTTTTGACCGCGTCTCTTTGCGCTTGTGGTGCCAAGGATGCGCCGCAGGACGCAGGTGGCGATGCGCAGACCGGCACAGAGACCGAAATCGTAACGGACACCGAAGGATCGGAAGATAAAGAAGAAAAAGCGGAAGAAAAAGCTGAAGAAGCTTCCGAAACCTCATCTGAGGAAAGTAAAGAACAGGCCGCTCCCACACTTGAAACGGCTCAGCCCGGAGACGTTGTCGACGGAATCGTAAAGGTTGCAAAGAGAGCACCCCTTGAGATTCCTGAAAATGAAGCTCTTTCTTTTATAAGAGATCTGGAGATCGGTTGGAACCTCGGAAACACCTTCGATGCCAGCGAGTGCACCTGGCTTAGCGACGAGATGGGATATGAGACCGCATGGTGCAACGCAAAGACTACCGAGGGTCTTATTAAAGAGCTTAAGAATGCAGGCTTTAAGACCATCAGAATCCCTGTGTCATGGCACAATCATATCGATGAAAACTACAATATCAGCAAAGCCTGGATGGACAGAGTCGAGGAAGTAGTCGGCTGGGCCCTTGCGGAAGATATGTATGTGATCATCAATATCCATCACGACAATACCGAGCAGTACGAGTATCCTTCGTACGCAAAGCTGGATCAGTCAAAAGCTTATGTTACAAAGATCTGGTCTCAGATTGCAGACAGATTTGCGGATTATGATGAGCACTTAATCTTCGAGACTATGAATGAGCCCCGTCAGGTTGGTACAAACAACGAGTGGTGGATTGATGTAAATTCCGACCTCGGAAAAGAGTGCATGGACTGCATCAATCAGTTAAACCAGGCTATTGTAGACACTATCCGCGCTAACGGAAAGGGATACAATACTTCAAGATACATTATGGCGCCCGGATATTGCGCATCACCCGACTACGTTATCGCTGATGATTTCAAGCTTCCCGATGACTCAAAGGCTACCGCGGAAAACAGGATCATCGTATCCGTTCACGCGT
>JAFPRD010000243.1:0-33872 GCA_017401005.1 Lachnospiraceae bacterium | reverse complement strand
TCCAAGGATTGCGGTTATTTCTTAACCAAACATCAAGGGTCAACCGTTAAATACGGCAACACCTCTTTTTTATGTCTAAATATTACATCAAATAAACTTCTTCGTCAACAACCTACTTTATAGTAAAATGACACAGGGGGATGGGGTTGGGGGTTCATTTTATAAATACTCAGAAAATGAACCCCCAACCCCGTCCCCCTGTGTCATTTTACTCGATAGTGATGGTGCTGCCGGAGCTGCCGGAGCTGACTTTCCAGGAAGTGATCTTGTAGAAGGGGTCGTCGGATCCCTCCTTCGGGTATAGCAGGGACAGCTCTACATAAAGCTTCTGCTTTGAATTGATGTCGATAACAAACGATCTCGAGTTTCCGCCGACGGAGTTGTAGAAAACTTCCTCATCTCCTTCAGCAAACTTATACGCGCTGAGGAGCTCGTGGTCGATATCGGCGATGAGGCTCTGGGCTCTGTTGCAGGCGGCGTAATATTCGCCTGTTCTGTTTATAACCTTGCCGCCAAGCTTTCTGTCAGAATTTGAGCTGACAACACAAAGCACGGCAAATGCAACAAGGCAGAGCGTTACAAATATCAAAAGGATGGATGTGGACCCCGGATTTAGTTTAAATTCGGGGGCATTTTTCGGTTGTTCTCCAAGGATGGATTTTTGTTTAGCCATATTTGCTCCAATTAATCGATCTCTTTAGCGCTACGGGGGACGTTTACGGTTATGTCAAGGCTGTAAATCGGCTTGGAAGTATCGGACATATCGTAGAAGCTGACCGTACCATCTTTTGTGTGGTTATCGTTAAGGTCGCCGGTTTTTAACTCTACATAGTAAGCCGCAGCTTCCCCGTCAAAAGAAACAGCGTTAAATCCTGCGTCAAAGTAAACGGTAATGCTTTCGGGGGTGGTCAGAGAAAGTCCGGGATAAAGGATTTCCGAAATCCCGGCTATATTTCCGTTTTCCGCGTAGAAAGCTTCCGCCACATTATTTACTTCAATTACCGCGTGGTTTTCATTTATAGCGGTCTGGCTGATGATGTGTGACTTGGCAAACATCTGGGCGCTTACTGCGGCGCTCAGGGAGAAGAACAGGATGCACACTATCATCTCCATAAGGAAAAGTCCTGATTTAGAATGTTTCATTAGGGGATTCTCCCGAGTAGTTTTGCAATAAAAGTCTGTTTACAGCTCCGTCTTTATGGCTAAGGTTTACTTCGATCACGTTTTCGGAAACGGTATCTTCGACATCAATAGTTTCAAGCTCTGTGATTTTTTGGCCTGCGGCAAGGAGACCGAGGGTAAGGTCGTGATCGGCGGGGGCGTACAGCTCGCAAAGATAACCGTCACGGCAGTACAGATAGGTCGCGTACTCACGCTTGTCGACTGTTTTGTAGATCGCAAGTACATCTCCGTAATCGGAAGAAAGGGTACCGATCTTTCCGCCCTGTCGCATCTTTTCGCTTATATAGGAACTGGATGTTCTTGTTTCAAAATTGGCCTGCATATTGTTGATGGTGTTGCGGTAGATGGAAGAACCCGCGATTATCAGCATTACGGCTGAAAAGGCAAAGGCTCCGAAAAGCGCAAGCACAAATATTACATCAATAATATGAGGAGTCTGTTTTTGCTGCATATCGTTTCCTCACTGGAAGGTCTTTAGTAGAAAGATACTCCGGACTTATAGGTTACGACATAATCCGGATAGAGGTTTTCACCGTAAAAGGTGTACTGTACAACAAAGGTATCATGGTCATAGGTAAGACCGTAATGCTTGGTTAAATAATCAACATCTGCCGGATACATTCCCTCTAAGGCGTAGCACTGTGCGATATCGTGCTCCAGAGCGGTCTCGAGGCTTTGCTTCTGGCGGGCTAAGGTATCGTCGGATACCGTTCCCAAAAGTATAAAGAACACTACCAGTATCACAACGAAAAACACGATCGGCAGATATTTTGAAACATATTTAATTGGCGAAGGTGTTGCCTGTTCAAATCTGTTCATTGATTTACCCTTTTGTTTATCCGATGCTTGACATGATTCCCATAAGAGGAAGGATTACCGACAACAGGATCATACCTACGATAAGTGAAAGTATAATAACAAGCGTAGGCTCAAGTACGGAGAGGATGGACTGGATCTTCTTTGTCGACTGCTTTTCGTATGCGTCCGCAATCTGAATAAGGACCGTGTCGGGATTACCGCTGGTAAATCCGACGGAAACCATCTGTGAATAAAGGTTCGAGAAGATATCCGAGTTGGAAAGAGCTTCGGAGAAGTTGCTTCCCTCTCTGATCATGTTTTTACATTTATCAATTTTTTCGCACATCTTGGGATGTTCAACCATCTTTTTAGCCATATCGAGGCCGGAGTATGTATCCATACCGCTGGAGATGGCGATGGCGAGGGAGCTGGCAAAACGTTCACAGGCTACGCTCTCGTAGAAGCCCTTTGTAAGAGGAAAATGAACGAGGAAGTTGTGGCTTATCTTGCGCCCTGCGGCGGTGTGGTTTGAAATAATATAGAAAAGTACAAGTACTCCGAAGATGCAAAGAAATACGATGGAGTAATTGTTGAGAGCCTGTCCTATTTTAAGCATCGATCCCGCAAATCCGGTCATATCGGTACCGAGCTCATTAAATACCTGCTGGAAGATAGGCATAACTTTTCCTACAAGTACGATGATTACAACAAGCATCATGATCAGCATAACCACCGGGTAGGTAAGAGCTCCTCTTAAGGATTCGGAAATGGCCTGCTCTTTTTCGTAAAACTCGGCAAGAGCGATCATACAGGTATCTGTTTTTCCGGATTCCTCACCGAGGGAAATCATATTTATAACGTAGTCAGGAAATACCTTTGTTTCGGAAAGTGCGGTTGAAAAAGTTTCACCCTTTCGGCAGGTGTCGCGTATCTGAGTTATAAGCTCGCGGCCTTTTTCGTTTTTACTGTCTCCGAGCAGGATCTGCATCGCGTCTCTGGGACCGATACCTGCTGAGAAAAGCATGGAGGTCTGTCTGAAAAATGATGCAATTTCTTCGTTTGAAAGACTCTTTTGATTTGCCATTTTAATTTCCTCAATATATTTTCTGAAGTGTGTAATTGGTGCCGTCACCAATAAATTTCTTTAAAGCAGCATCGTTGGTACTTGCTCCGAAGGTGGGATCCATAAGCTGCCAGGTATCTCCGGTAAACTCGATTATACCGTTGACCCAGCCGATGTCGTCTATGTGAACGCTTATCCATGCGTGGTAAGCATCGGCGGCGTATCCTATCTCAAGCCTTGTAGGAATTCCCTGGCTTCTAAGCATCGAACACATAAGCGAAGCGTAATCAAGGCAGATTCCCGTTTTGACATCAAGTATGTGGTCCACATCGGGAACGTAATTGGTAGGTTTACTTTCGGCCTTTGCCGTATCGTAAGTGATGTTGTTTACGATATAATCGTAGACCGCCTGAACGGCTTCAAGGTCCGAATTGCTGCTGTAAACAAGGTCCGATGCCAGTTTAACGCATTTGCTGTTTTCCGAGAAATTGACATATTGATTCGGATAAAGGTAAGGAGTAAGCTCATCGGCTATCGTTACATTTATCACCTCTGACATTGCAACTGCGTACTGGGTTCCTTCGATGTTTTCGTAGACGGCTATGGTATAGTCTCCGTTTCCGCCTGTCAAAGGAAATACCTCGTAGTCATTGGTCTTAAGGTCGTATGTGTAAACAACTTCATCCGGTCCTGTGACACGAAGCTTTATGATGGGCACCTGGCCGAAGTATTTAACACTGACGTATCCGTCATCAGAATGGGAAAAATCGATCGAAGCGACATCGCTTTCTATGAGGTTTACACCGTCCTGCATGGGAACGAGACAACGGATGGTGTTGTCGCGGCTTCCCTTGACGGGCTCTGCAGGGGGCGTTTCCGCTACGGGAGCAGGGGATTGCGATGGGGAATCGGCGGGCTGACCTTGCGAAGCCGGCGGCGTTATATCTCCACCGGTTGAGGGAGCAGACCCTGCGCACCCGGTAAGAGATGCTGCCAAAGCCAGCGAGGCAGCCATATATGAAATTTTCCGAAATAATTGTCTTTTCATATTTTATCTGCAATAATCGGAAAACTTTATCCTATTAAAGGGTTACTACATAAATTTATCATATTTATAAGAAAAAATTAATACTTCTCGTAATTATTTTGATGATTTATGTGATATACTTAGACAAAATCGGCAAAATTGCGGAAAAATCCAATTTGGAGGATGGCAGTTTTATGAAAATTTTGGTCACAGGTGTGGCAGGACAGCTCGGACATGATGTTATGAACGAGCTTGATAAAAGAAATATCGAAGGCATCGGAACCGATCTTGCGCCCGCTTACAGCGGAGCTGACGATGGGAGCGCCGTTACAAAGATGCCTTATTTTAGCCTTGATATTACGGACAAGGCGGCTGTATCCGAGCTGATAAACAAAATAAAGCCGGATGCGGTTATCCACTGCGCGGCATGGACGGCTGTGGATCTTGCGGAGGACGAGGATAAAAGAGAAAAGGTTTTTGCGATAAACGAAGGCGGAACGAGAAATATCGCCGAGGCCGCTAAGACGGTGGATGCAAAAATGCTCTATATCTCCACGGATTATGTATTTGACGGACAGGGCGAAAAGCCCTGGGATCCGGATTGCAAGGATTACAAGCCTCTAAATGTATATGGCGAGTCTAAGCTTGCGGGGGAGAAGGCCGTTTCCGGAATCCTTGATAAATTCTTTATCGTACGTATTGCCTGGGTTTTTGGACAAAACGGAAAGAATTTCGTCAAGACTATGATTAATGTCGGAAAGAGCCATGACGAGGTCAGAGTCGTTTGCGACCAGATGGGAACCCCGACTTACACCCTTGATCTTTCAAGGCTTCTGGCGGATATGATCGTTACCGATAAATACGGTTACTATCATGCGACAAACGAGGGCGGATTCATTTCCTGGTATGACTTTACAAAGGAAATTTATAAGGTAGCGGGGCTGAAAACAAAGGTTACGCCCGTAACAACAGCGGAATATGGGCTTTCAAAAGCCGCAAGACCTTTTAACAGCAGGCTCGATAAGAGCAAGCTTAAAGAGGCCGGATTCGAGCCCCTTCCCACCTGGCAGGATGCCCTTTTAAGATATATACCTCTGATTACAGAGTAATATTTACCTAAGGAGATTTTTAAAATGAGTGACGCTTACGTAGAATGCCTTGTAAAAGGCCGCCCCAACACCCTTGCAAAGGCTCTCAGAGTTTTGTTTATCGTACTGCTTGCCGCTACTGTGGTTGCGATGTTTATTACAGGATGGTTTGCCCTTTTGATCGTTGTGATCGCTTTCGGAGTCGGAATTTATGTTTCAAGCCAGTATACCGATGTTGAGTACGAATACCTCTATATAGATAAGGAACTCGTTATCGATAAGATTTACAACCAGGCAAAGAGAAAAAGAGTTGCAACATACGACTTCGATAAGGTTCTTGTAATCGCACCCATAGGGTCCTATCATCTTGACAACTTCGGAAAGCTCTCGGATAAGCCCAAGGATTACAGTATCGGAATAGAAGAACAGCCGGACAAAAGATTTGTTATCTTCTATGAAGGAAAAGAGCAGATTCTTATCTCACCTAACGAAGAGCTTGTAAAGATTATGAAAAATGCGGCTCCCAGGAAGGTTTTCTCTGATTGATGATCAACTCATTTTGAGTTTCGTGGGCCATTGTTTTCCGCTTCAACGCGGTAGTGCAATAGGAAAATTTTTTCTTGTAAATTGTTGGTAAATGTTTTATAGTATTAAAAATTTAGTTTTCACAAGAGGAGTAAAAAAATGGCACAGATTATCGCTGAAGGCATCACATTTGATGATGTGCTGCTGGTTCCCGCTTACTCCCAGGTCATTCCCAATCAAGTGGATGTTTCTACCTGGCTCACCAAGAAAATCAAACTTAACATTCCGCTTATGAGTGCGGGCATGGATACCGTTACGGAGCACCGCATGGCTATCGCTATGGCCAGACAGGGTGGTATCGGAATCATCCATAAAAACATGTCTATCGAAGCTCAGGCTGACGAGGTTGACAAGGTTAAGCGCTCAGAAAACGGAGTTATCACCGATCCTTTTTCACTCAGCCCCGACCATTCACTTGCCGATGCGGACGAGCTTATGGGCAAGTTCCGTATTTCGGGTGTGCCTATCACAGAGGGCAAGAAGCTTGTCGGAATCATCACAAACCGCGATCTCAAGTTTGAGACAGACTATACCAAGAAGATCCGCGAGTGCATGACAAGCGAGAATCTTGTTACCGCTAAAGAAGGAATAACTCTCGAAGAAGCAAAGAAGATTCTTGGCGCTGCCAGAAAAGAAAAGCTTCCTATCGTTGATGATGACTTCAATTTAAAAGGACTTATTACTATTAAAGATATCGAGAAGGCTATCAAGTATCCTCTCGCTGCCAAGGATTCCCAGGGAAGACTTCTTTGTGGCGCAGGCGTTGGTATTACCGCCAATGTACTTGACAGAGTAGAAGCTCTTGTTAATGCTCATGTTGACGTTATCGTGCTTGACTCTGCTCACGGCCACTCACAGAACGTACTTAACTGCGTAAAGATGATCAAGGAAAAATATCCCGATCTTCAGGTTATTGCCGGAAACGTAGCTACCTACGAAGGAACAAAGGCTCTTATCGAGGCAGGTGCTGACGCCGTTAAGGTTGGTATCGGACCCGGATCTATCTGCACAACACGTGTCGTTGCAGGTATCGGTGTACCTCAGATCACAGCTATTATGGAAGCTTACAGAGCTTCAAGCGAATACGGAGTTCCTATCATCGCCGACGGTGGTATCAAGTACTCCGGAGATGTTACAAAAGCTCTTGCAGCCGGCGGAAGCTGCTGCATGATGGGTTCAATGTTTGCGGGATGCGAAGAGAGCCCCGGAGACTTCGAACTCTATCAGGGAAGAAAATACAAGGTTTACCGCGGAATGGGATCCATCGCAGCCATGGAGAACGGTTCAAAGGACCGCTACTTCCAGGAAAACGCCAAGAAGCTTGTACCCGAAGGCGTTGAAGGCCGCGTAGCTTACAAGGGAATGGTAGAAGATACCATCTTCCAGCTCCTCGGCGGACTCCGTTCCGGTATGGGATACTGCGGAGCGGCAAGCATCCCCGAACTTACCGAGAAGGGAAGATTTGTAAAGATTTCCGCTGCATCCTTAAAGGAGAGCCATCCTCACGACATCCACATCACAAAGGAAGCTCCCAACTACAGCATCGAAGCAAACTAAAAACTATTGAAATAACCGCGATTCTCTCAAGGACCGCGGTTTTTTTATGCCCCCCCCAAAATGACACCCCGGGACGGGGTTGGGGGGGGTCACTTTTTTTGACACAGGGGGACGGGGTTGGGGGTTCATTTTGTTTTTGTAGGTTTAAAAACTCGCCCGTTTATGTTACAATATTGAAGAAAATGGGCTAGGTGTTCTTTGCGTGCCCGAAAGTGAGATTTGTTGATGATAAAAACCGATTATAACGAAGTTATTAATTTAAAATCACTTAAGAAACTGCAGGACGAATATTGCCGTGTTGCGCAGGTCGCAGCGGTTTGCTGTGAGATCGGCGGAGAGATAATAGGCGCTGCCGGAAGCCTGCCCGGGATTACGGACGAAGAGGGATGGGAGAAGGAATTTGTTCAGCTTGATGTTGTTAAGGAACTCTTCGAAGCAGTTACCGAGGACAACCTCGAGGATGTCAGAACCATCCGCATTACTCCCGAGGGAGAGCCTGACGGATTCTATCTGGCAGCAGTCGCAATAAGAATCGAGAACGAAATGGTTTCTGTTTGGCTCCTTGCGGCCAGCGGAAAGCTTACCGAGAAAGAAATGTTCGACAGGACGGATATGCTCCGTGATACCTGTTCGATGATATACGCCGGCAGACTTAATCTTATAGATGCCGAGATTGAAAATATAAAGAAAAAAGACGCGGAGTCGGAGCACAGACTTATGGGCAGAGCCTACAAGGCCAGCTCATCTTTAGTAAACCTTCTTGACAGCAAGGCCGGAACGGAGACCGTGCTTCAGCTTTGGCTTGAGATAACCGCCGGTTATCTGATGGTTGACGAAGCCAAAATCTATCGCGATGACGACGGACGCGGAAAGATGGGTGTGCTTGCCGAGACAAAGCGTATAGGTGTACTCCCCCCGGCTATTTCGGAGGGAACGGAAGATACCTTGATGCAGGCTATCAGCAAGGATGCACCTGTTATAATGTCATCCGCCGCGCTCTCTGCCGACCATGGCAACCCCTTTTCGGGAGCCGGAATCTCTTCGATCATTACAATGCCCATCCTTGGTAAAGCCGACGGAAGCGGCAGTATGATCGCTATGTTTAAAAACTACGAGGGCGAGAGAGAATGGACTGCGGATGAGATCAGGTTTGTCTCAGACGCTGTCAGAATTATCCAAAACATCCTTGTTACCCGTATAAATAAAAATTCGCTTGCCGGCTCTTTCAGAGCTCTGGAGGATATCCTTAACAATATCGGAGTATCCTTCTATCTTACCGGAAGAGACAACGGCAAAGTCATCTTTGTAAACAAGATGCTCATCGAGACTTTCGAAGATGAGTGGAAAGACGGACAGCTCAACTCTATGATCGTCGACAGCTTAAGGAGGCGTAAGGACGGCGGCATAGAAATCTACAATTCAAAGCTGGACCGCTGGTACGAAGTAAGTATAAAGGAAATCGAGTGGATGGACGGATCCGCCGCTATCCTCTATTCCCTTTACGACGTTACCGACCGTAAGCTCCACCAGAGCAAGATCGAGCAACAGGCATTTACCGATTTCCTTACCGGACTTTATAACCGTATGTGCTGCGAGAGAGACCTTGCAAGACTTATTGATGAAGTCGAGAAGGACGGAACAAGGGGAGCGCTTGTTTACCTTGACCTCGACGACTTTAAGCATATCAACGACGGCCTCGGCCATCAGTACGGAGATGTTCTTCTTAAGTCAATCTCCTCCGCGATGCGCTCTGTGCACGGCGTTGAGAACAATTGCTACCGTATGGGCGGCGATGAATTTGTTATCCTTATCCCTCCTTCGTCATACGACAGATTTGAGGCTATTCTTACCGAGATAAAGGATGTTTTCAGCAAGCCTTTCTTTCTTAAGGATTCGGATTACTACTGTACCTCCAGTATTGGCGTTGTTACATTCCCCGATAACGGAAATACGGTTCAGGGACTTATCCGCAAAGCCGATATCGCCATGTACGAGGCTAAAAAGAGCGGTAAGAACCGAATGGCAAGATACAGCTCGGATCAGGATTCTGCCGCCGGCAGAAGACTTGATATGGAAAAGAATATGCGCGATGCGGAAGATACCGATTATCGCGAGTTCCAGGTTTACTATCAGCCTATCATCGACGTGGAAGACGGACTCGAGGAGTGCGTCGGAGCGGAAGCTTTGGTCAGATGGGACAGCAAGCAGCTCGGCTTTGTATCGCCGGTTGATTTCATCCCTCTTGCAGAGTACTTAGGACTTATCAATCCTATCGGAGACCATGTATTAAAAGAGGCCTGCAAGACCGTTAAATCCTGGAACGACAGGGGCTACGGCTACATGAAGGTAAACGTAAACCTTTCCGTAGTTCAGCTTTTACAAAATAATATAGTAGAGATTGTCGAGAATACCCTTAAGGAGACCGGACTTTCCCCGAAGAACCTTACCCTTGAGGTTACCGAGAGCCTTGCGATAAACGATATGCAGCGTATGATCGGTATCCTTTCAAAGATAAAAGCCCTCGGAGTGTCGATTGCTCTCGACGATTTCGGAACAGGTTATTCTTCGCTTAACCATATAAGGGAAATTCCCTTTGATATAATCAAAGTTGACCAGAGTTTCGTAAAAGACCTTGCGGAAGACGCCTACTCACAGGCATTCGTCAAGATGGTCGCTGAGCTTGCGCAGACCAGAGGCGTAAAGATCTGCGTAGAAGGTATTGAGACTCCGGACCAGTATAATGTTGTTAGAAACTTTAAAGTAAAATATATCCAAGGATTCTACTTTGACAAGCCTTTGCCCCAAAGAGAGTTCGAGGAAAAATATCTAAAGTAAGAGGAGAAAACCAAAAATGACATCGATGAAACACGAACTGAGCACCAACGCGTACCCCGGAAGAGGAATTGTGGTGGGAGTTACTCCCGACGGTAAATGCGCCGTTACCGCATACTTTATTATGGGTAGAAGTGTCAACAGCCGCAACAGGGTATTTGTTACCGAAGGGAAAGGCATCCGTACGCAGGCGTTCGATCCGTCAAAGCTTGAGGACCCCAGCCTTATCATCTACGCACCGGTCAGAGTACTCGGAGATGATACCATCGTAACCAACGGAGATCAGACAGACACCATCTACGATGGAATGAGCAAGGGTGAGACCTTTGAACAGTCCTTAAGATGCAGGGAGTTTGAGCCCGACGGCCCCAACTACACCCCCAGAATCTCAGCAGTAATGCATGTAAGCGGCGGAAAGTTTTCATACGAGATGTCAATCTTAAAGAGCAATAACGGAGACCCCTCTTCCTGCCAGAGATTTACATACAGCTATGAGAATCCCAAGGCCGGACAGGGACACTTCATCCATACATATATGCACGACGGAAATCCCCTTCCCAGCTATGAAGGCGAGCCTACACCCGTAGAGATCCTCGACAATATGGATGAATTTACAAAGCTTCTTTGGGAGAACCTTAATGAAGATAACAAGGTATCTCTTTTCGTAAGATATATCGATATCGCAACCGGAAAGACAGAGACCACCATCATCAACAAGAACAAGTGATGGAAAGGTAAAAGCAGATAAAGAAAAGAGGTTAATTTACAATTATGAGCGAGATACAGTTAAAATACGGATGCAACCCTAACCAGAAACCTTCCAGAATCTATATGGAGGACGGAAGCGAACTTCCCGTTAAGGTTTTAAACGGACGCCCCGGATATATCAATTTCCTTGATGCCTTCAACGGATGGCAGCTTGTTAAAGAATTAAAGGAGGCTACCGGACTTCCCGCTGCCACTTCCTTTAAGCATGTTTCTCCCGCAGGCGCCGCTGTAGGACTTCCCCTTAGCGATACCCTTGCAAAGATCTACTGGGTAGACGATCTCGGAGAGCTCAGCCCCCTTGCCTGCGCATACGCAAGAGCCAGAGGCGCTGACAGAATGTCATCCTTCGGAGATTTCATCGCTCTTTCCGATGTCTGCGATGCCGACACCGCAAGACTTATCAAGAGAGAGGTATCTGACGGAGTCATCGCTCCCGGATATACCGATGAAGCTATGGAACTTCTTATGCAGAAGAAAAAGGGAGCTTACAATATCCTCCAGATCGATCCCGCATACAAGCCCGCTCCTCTTGAGAAGAAGCAGGTTTACGGAGTGACCTTCGAGCAGGGAAGAAACGAGCTTGATGTAAACGCAGGTCTTCTTGACAATATCGTTACCGAGAACAAGGAGATCCCCGAGAAGGCTCTTATCGATATGAAGATTTCTCTTATCGTACTTAAGTATACCCAGTCAAACTCCGTTTGCTACGTTAAGGACGGACAGGCTATCGGTATCGGAGCCGGACAGCAGTCCAGAATCCACTGCACAAGACTTGCGGGAAGCAAGGCTGACAACTGGTACCTTCGCCAGTCTCCCAAGGTTATGGGGCTTCAGTTCGTAGATGGCTTAGGACGCGCCGACAGAGACAATGCTATCGATGTTTACATAGGAGATGAGTACGAGGACGTTCTCGCTGAGGGCGTTTGGCAAAAGACCTTTAAGGTTAAGCCCGAGGTATTTACAAGAGAGGAAAAGAAGGAGTGGCTTAAGGGAATGTCTGATGTAACCGTTGGTTCCGACGCATTCTTCCCCTTCTCCGACAATATCGAAAGAGCAAGAAAGAGCGGCGTTAAGTATATCGCACAGCCCGGCGGATCCGTACGCGACGATGCGGTTATCGACTGCTGCAATAAGTACAATATGGTTATGGCCTTCACAGGCATCAGACTTTTCCATCACTAATCGATCGGAAGAATAAATGAAACTCAGTGATTTACTTGTATACAATGAAATATGGATACAGTGTCATGATAACCCGGATCCGGACGCCATAGGCTCCGGGTTCGCACTTTACGTTTACTACAGGTCAATGGGTAAGTATGTCCGGCTTTTCTATAGCGGAAAGAACAGGATCTCAAAGAACAATCTCCTTATTATGAAGGAGATGCTTGATATCCCCCTCGAATATATAAGCCCTGAAGAAGCGGCACTAAGCGAGGTGCCGGGCCTTTTACTTACCGTTGACTGTCAGTACGGCTCGGGAAATGTTACCCGGATTAAGGCCAAAAACATTGCGACTATAGACCATCATCCTATGGAATCGGGAATCGGGGACAATTTAAGGATATGCCCCGGGCTTGGCAGCTGCGCGACCCTTGTCTGGAAGATGCTTTGCGAGGAGAAATTCCCCGTCAACACCGACAAAAAAATGGGAACGGCTCTTTACTACGGCCTGTATACCGATACAAACCAGTTTTCCGAGCTTTTCGGAGCCGAAGACCTTGATATGAGAGATGCGCTGGTCATTGACTCCCATATAATGCAAAAGCTCAGAAAGACCAATCTTTCTTTAAGAGAGCTGGAGGTTGCCGGGATCGCCATGAAGAATTACTTCTACGATCCTTCGCACAGATATGCTATAATTAAGACCTTACCCTGTGACTCAAACGTTCTCGGACTTATCGCCGATTTCCTTATGCAGGTGGGCGAGATTGACCTTTGCGTGGTTTACAACGAAGTAGAGGACGGTTTTAAGCTCTCGGTAAGAAGCTGCATTATGGAGGTAAACTCCAATGAACTGGCGGCTTATCTTACCAAAGAGATCGGAACCGGAGGCGGACATTACGAAAAGGCGGGAGGCTTTATAAGCAAGAAGCTTTTTTATTCCAGGTATCGCAAGATGGATACAGAGGAATACTTCAAGATCTGTCTGTCGGAGTATTGCGAGGCTTTCCAGCTTATAAAGGGAACGGATTACGAATTCCCGGAGGGTAAGGAAGTTAAGACTTATACCCATATCGACAGACCGGTCATAGTAGTAAGGCCTGAAAGCTTTCTTGATGTGGGAAGTAAGGTGACGCTCCGCTGGGGACAGCACGTGGAAGACCTTGAGATTGCTCATGACGAGTATTGGGCCCTTGAGAGGGGTGGATACATCCAGCGAATGTCCAGGAGCATCTTTAATAAATACTTTGAGATCTCGGATGAAGAATTCCCGGAAAACTACAGCGATGTATCGGGACTTCCGACGGTTAAGAGCTGGAGCGACGGAAGAGTATTCTCCATCGTAGGATACGCTGTGATCTGCAGAGACAAGGGAAAGCTTAAAGCTAGGGGAATGAGACTTACGAGAAATATCAAGTATTTCCCGGATTGGGGAGACGGACGATATATTTCCGGATATACCGGAGATTATCTGATGATGATCGAAAAAGATAAAACAATATTTATAGAGCCCGGAGCTTACTTTGACAGTAATTATATACCGGACGAGGAGTAGAAATGGCAGAATCAAAACATTTTATTGAAAACTTTATTGATAAGGACCTTGCGGATGGAGTTTACGACCATGTGCAGACCCGTTTCCCTCCGGAACCCAATGGTTATCTTCACATCGGACATGCAAAGAGTATAATCCTCAACTCCACTATGGCCAAGGAGTATGGCGGAAAGTTCAATTTAAGATTTGACGACACAAACCCCACTAAGGAAAAGAGCGAATTTGTAGAGTCCATTAAAGAAGATGTCAAGTGGCTCGGAGCCGATTGGGAAGACAGACTTTTCTTTGCTTCCGATTACTTCGACAAGATGTACGAATGCGCCGAAAAGCTTATCCTTAAGGGAAAAGCGTATGTTTCGGATTTAAGCGCGGATGAGATCAAGGAGTACAGAGGCTCTTTCGAGACTCCCGGTAAAAACGATCCTTCAAGAGACAGAAGCATTGAAGAGAATTTACAGCTCTTCAGAGATATGAAGGCAGGAAAGTTTGCCGACGGAGAAAAGGTACTTCGCGCAAAAATCGACATGGCGGCTCCCAATATCAATATGAGAGACCCCGTAATCTACCGTGTTGCACATATGACACACCACAACACAGGCGATAAATGGTGCATCTACCCTATGTACGACTTCGCACATCCTCTTGAGGACGCCTTCGAGGGAATCACACACTCTCTCTGCACCCTTGAGTTCGAGGATCACAGACCTCTCTACGACTGGTTTGTAAAAGAAGTCGGATTCGAGATGCCTCCGAGACAGATCGAGTTTGCAAAGCTCTATCTTAAAAACGTTGTTACAGGTAAAAGATATATAAAGAAGCTTGTAGAGACGGGAGTTGTAGACGGATGGGACGATCCGAGACTCGTATCCATCGCGGCCTTAAGAAGAAGAGGCTTTACCCCCGAATCAATAAGACGTTTCGTAGAGATATCCGGTATTTCAAAGGCACAGTCTACTGCCGACTACGCAGCTCTTGAATTCTGTATCAGAGAGGACTTAAAGCCTTCAGTGCCGAGAATGATGGCAATCTTAGACCCTATCAAGCTTGTTATCGACAACTATCCCGAAGGACAGAGCGAGGAGCTTGAAGTAGTAAACAACGCCGAGAACGAATCTCTCGGATCGAGAAAGGTACCTTTCAGCCGCGAGCTTTATATTGAGAGAGATGACTTTATGGAGGAGCCTCCCAAGAAGTATTTCAGACTCTTCCCCGGCAATGAGGTAAGACTTATGGGTGCTTACTTCGTAACGGCAACTTCATTCGAGAAGGATGCTGAAGGAAATGTTACTGTTGTGCATTGTACCTATGATCCCGAGACCAAGGGAGGCAACAGTCCCGACGGAAGAAAGGTTAAGGGAACTATCCACTTTGTAGATGCAAAGAGCGCGGTTCCTTGCAAGGTAAGACTCTACGAGAATCTTATTGACGAAGCTAAGGCTGATGAGATGGGATCTACTTACGACGAGAACGGAGAGCTTTACTTAAATCCCAACTCATTGCAGGTTTGCGACGCGTTTGTAGAGCCCGAGCTCGCTAAGGCTAAGGCTTTTGACAGATTCCAGTTTGTAAGACAGGGATTTTTCTGTGCGGACTGCAAGGATTCTAAGGAAGGAGCGCCGGTATTTAACCGTATCGTTTCCCTTAAGAGTTCTTTCGTACTTCCCAAGGAATGATAAAAAGTTTGATTTTTGCTACAGACGGTAAATGGAAATATAGATCATTAAAGAGGTAATTGAAAATGGCAGGATTATTGGACGGATTAGAGAGCCTTGGACTTGGAAATCTTGAAAATCTTGATGTTTTCGCTGAGGAAAAAAAGCAGGCTAAGGCACAAGGAGCGGCTGCAGAAGAAAAGAAAGGGCCTACAGAAGAAGAACTTATCTACGACAAGGAATTTGATTGCCCTGTTTGCGGAAAGAAGTTTACAGCAAAGGTAATGAAGAGTGGAAAGGCTAAGCTCCTCGGAACGGATGCCGATATGAGACCGAAGTACGAGGGTATCGATTCAAACAAGTACGATGTACTGCTTTGCGGAAGATGCGGATATTCTGCTCTTGTAAGATACCACGGAAACCTTCTTCCCACCCAGGTTAAGCTTATCAAAGACAATATCAGCAGCAACATCAAGCTGAAAAAGTATGATGAGCCTACATACAGCTATGAACAGGCACTTGAAAGATACAAGATCGCACTTGCCAACGCTGTGGTTAAAAAGTGCAAGATCAGTGAGAGAGCTTTTATCTGTTTAAAGACAGCCTGGCTTATCAGAGGTATGAAGGAAGCAGGCGTAGCTGAAAACAAGATTTCAGCAGAAGAGATCGCCAGCTACGAAGCTCAGGAAAAAGAATACTTAAAGAATGCATACCAGGGATTCTATGAGGCGAGAAGCAAGGAAAATCCTCCTATTGCGGGAATGGATAATGCTACACTTGATTATCTGCTTGCACAGCTTGCTTTCAGATTCGGTGACTACGGAACTTCTCTTAAGATGGTAGAGGCTCTTCTTATGTCGAGAGAAAGCGCAAGGATCAAGAACAAGGCTCTTGATCTTAAGGAAGCAATCAAGGAAGCTAAGGCAAAGGCAGGAGAGGCCTAAAGGGGAGTCCTTATGAAAGAACAGCTCTATACGATTCCGCTTAATGATGCGGTAAATGCAGGTGACGAGTGTCCTTTTTGCTTTATAGAAAGGAATGTGGAACAGGATCTTTTGGATTATGTCTTGGGAAGCGGCTCATCATACATGGAAGCGGATATGCGCGCTATTACAGACAGCGAAGGGTTTTGCCGGGATCATTTTAAAAAGATGTTTACTTACGGAAATACCCTCGGGAACGGCTGGATACTTAAGACGCACTATATGAATATCCGCCGGGAGATGGATAAGGAATTTAAATCCTTTAGACCCGGTAAAGTCTCCCTAATGGATAAGCTGAAAAAAGCGACAAGTAGCAATTCGCTTGTTAATTGGGCAAGAGAGACCGAGAAGAGCTGTTATATCTGCGGACAGTTTGAAAAGACTTATCAAAGGTATCTTGATACTTTCTTCTATCTTTGGAACAATGATCCGGAGTTCGTAGAAAAGGTTTCAAGGAGCAAGGGATTTTGCATACCGCACTTTGGGGACCTTTGTGAAAAGGCGGATGAAACCCTCTCGGACAGTAAAAAGGATGAGTTTTACTTGGTGATGAAGCGCCTGATGACAGAGAATTTTGACAGATTGCAGGAAGACGTTTCCTGGCTTGTTGAGAAATTTGACTACCAGAATCAGGACGCTGACTGGAAGAATTCCAAGGATGCCGTTCAAAGAGGAATGCAGAAGCTTAAAGGCGGATATCCCGCTGATGCGCCCTATAGAGCGAATAAATAATTAGACTTAAAGGCTTTTATTTTCCTGTATGATTTATTATAATAAGCATATATGGACTATGGGTCCTGTTTAATAACGAAATAATTTCAGACAGATATGAAAGGAGTTTTAAAATGAAGAAGTTTGCCAGAGTACTTATTGCAACAGCTGTAGTAGGCGGCATCGCAGCAGCAGTTGCGTATTTCTACAACCAGAAAAAGAAGTCATCCATCACCATCGATGAGTTTGAAGATGATGAGGAAGAGGATGAGCGCAGCTACGTTAAACTGAACAACGCTGCAAAGGACGTTTTCAATAACGTAAAAGAGGCTGCTGAGGGCGCATTTACTCCTTTAAAGGACGCAGTTACCAAAGCTAAGGATAATGCTACCGAGGCTGCATCCGAAGCGCAGGAAACAGTTGAAGAGTTCTTCGACGAGAGCGACGCAAATCAGTAATCTGTTTTGGATATAATATTGGTGATTTAGAGGGAGCTTTCTGCAGTACATTTTAAAAAGTACTGTAGAAGGCTTTTTTTTGCTGTGATAAAATGGTTTCAGGAAAGTGAGAAATATGGGAAAACTAAAATTTATCTTCGGACCTTCGGGTTCCGGCAAAACTACAAAAATATACAGGGATATGCTCGAGGGAGCGGCTGCGAATCCGGACAGAAATTACCTTATAGTTGTACCGGATCAGTTTACGATGCAGACGCAAAATGACCTCTCGAGGATGAGCGAAAGAGGCGGTATTTTAAATATCGACGTTTTAAGCTTTGGACGTCTGTCCCACAGGATTTTGACTGAAGTAGGATGGAAGGAGACTCCCGTACTGGACGATACGGGAAAGTGCCTTGTACTTCAGCGCGTAGCGGGAGAGATATCGGCGGAGCTTCCGGTTCTTGGAGGAAAACTTCACCGTCAGGGGTATATCCACGAGGTAAAGAGTGTGATCTCTGAATTTATGCAGTACGGATTATCACCATCGGATATCGATAAGATGATCGGCGAAATGAAGGGGCGCGGAGCTCTTAATGCTAAGCTGACGGATCTAAAGATTCTTTACGAAGCTTTTAAAAAGTATATTGAAGGCAGTTTCATTACCCGGGAGGAGAAGCTGGATATTCTTAGGGAGATAATGCCTTCATCATCAATACTCCCCGGAAGCGTTGTTGTATTTGACGGCTTTACCGGATTTACTCCGATCCAGATAAGGGTTATAGAGGACATCATCCGTCTTGCGGATGAAACCTGGGTTTCGCTTGTCCTTGATAAGGATGTAAAAATAGAAGACTGCTTTGATATGCAAAGCCTCTTTTACTTAAGCGGAAAGACCTATAAGGCTCTTGCGGGGGATGCAAAAAAAGGCGGACCGGAGCTTATGGAGCCGGAGTATTGCGGTTACGCGTTTAATTCAGAGAAGATTCATTTTCTCGGGGAAAACATCTTCCGCAGCGGGGCTAAAAGATTTGAAGGTGAGGATGATGGATCGGTTGTGCTCTTTGAGGCTTCAAATATCGCCGAAGAGGTTCACCAGGCGGGACTCCTTATATGCAAGCAGTTAAGGGAAAATCCGATGCTTCAGTATAGGAATATCGCTGTGGTAACCGGAGATCTTGAGGGTTACGCTCCATATTTTGAGAGAGAGTTTTCCCGTATGGGAATCCCTTTTTTCATTGACAGAACGAGTTCTATACGGCTTAACCCTATGATCGAGGGGATAAGGGGAGTACTTGGTTTGTTTATTAACAAGTTTGACGCAGAATCGGTATTCAGATACTTAAGAAGCGGCATTTCCGGAATAGAGCCTGATAATATTGATATTCTTGAAGAGTTTGTAAGAAGATGCGGAATCAGGGGATATAAAGCCTGGAGCCGTGTTTTTGAAGATAAGACAGAAAGCGGAAAATCCGGTAAAGAAAAGGATCCGGAAAAGGAAGAGAAATTAGAAAAAGTAAACGCTGTCAGAGCAATGTTTATGGATCAGGTAGGACTTATATACAAGGCGTCCGTAAACGTTGCTGAGAGCTGGAAAAATGTTCCGGTAAAGGATTCAAAGAGAAAAGTTTCGGTATTTACAGAGGCTTTGTACGATTTCCTTGAGGGAATAGATGCAGCGGGAATTCTAAATAAATATGCCGATGAATTTGCTTCTACCGGAGACCTTGTCAGGGAAAAGGAATACAGACAGGTTTATAAAAAGGTCATGGAGCTTTTTGAACAGGTTATCTCTTTGATGGGGGAGGACGAGATTACCTTAAAAGAGTTCGCGGAGATCCTTGATGCCGGCTTTGGAGAGATCCGGATAGGAACAATACCGCAGACTGTTGATAAGGTACTTATCGGCGACATTGAAAGGACAAGAGTCCCTGCTGTAAGGATTATGTTCTTTATGGGGGTCAATGAAGGAAATATTCCCAAGAGTACGGATAAGGGCGGTATTATTTCGGACCTTGAGAGGGAAATCTTAAGAGACAATGGTTACGAACTGGCTCCCACTCCAAGAGAAGAGATGTATAGCCAACGGTTATATCTTTATATGAATATGACAAAGCCTAAGGATAGGCTTTATGTTTCATGGGCTGGTCTGGATGCATCCGGAAAGAGCTTAAGGCCTTCCTATATCTGTGAGATGATAAAGAGGATGCTGCCGGGGATCAAAGTGGATATACCGGAAAAAGAGAGATTAACCGAGCAGATAGTTAACAAAGTCGAGGGATTAAGATATCTTTCCGACGAGCTTAGAAGATTCGCGGAAAGCCCCGGATACGACGAGAGCCTCGTATATACCCTGCACAGTGCTTTTGGAGACGGGGATGCTCTTATAAAGAGAAAGCTGATGGAAGATGCGGCATTCGCCAGATACAGAGCTGAGAAACTAAATGGCCTTGTTGCAAAAAAGCTGTACTGCGAAGAATCGGAAGAGCTCGGTGAGAATCAGGATGCAGACATATTGCGAAGCAGCATCAGCCGGCTTGAAGCCTATACGAGCTGCCATTATGCATTCTTTTTAAGATACGGTCTGGGACTTAAAGAGACAGAGGAATTTGAAGTCGGAAGCAGGGATACGGGTAATGTATTCCATGAAGTTCTGGAGATGTTTTCCTTAAAGCTAAAGGAAGATAAGTTAAGCTGGACAGAGTTTGATGATGAATATGCAAAGAAAAACGTTTCGGAGATCCTTACGGGAATAACCGATGTTTATGGGGCCAGTGTGTTCCAAAACAGTGCAAGAGTAAGAAAAGGCATAGAACGCCTTGAAAAGGCTCTTGTTTCAAGTATCCTGACCATCAGGTACCAGATCAGAAAAGGTAAATTCCTGCCAAGCGGATTTGAAGTTCCTTTTAGGCGGGACCTTTCCATGAAACCTTCCGAGGGAAAAAAGAGGGTTTTAAGGCTCAGAGGAAAGATAGACAGGGTTGACTGCGCAAGGGAGGACGGAACCGTGTTTGTCAGGATCGTGGATTACAAGTCATCCGCGAAATCTCTTGATCTTAACAGGGTTTATGACGGACGCCAGATGCAGCTTCCAATGTACCTGTCTCAGGAGTTAAATAAACTTCGAAAAGACGGGGAAACGGCGCAGCCTGCCGGATTGTTCTATTATCATGTAGAGGATCCTTTTATCAGCGCAGATTTAGGGACCGCTGAAGAAGATATCGAAAAGCAGCGCATCAAGCAGTCAAGGCTCAGCGGATATGTGGCAAATGACGACCGGATCATAGGCTTAAACGATGAGGAACTGGCAGAGGGTACGGGAGAATCGGATGTAATAAGGGTTAGTTATAAGAAGGACGGAACCCCCGATTCACGTTCAAAGGTTCTTAATGCGGATGACATTAATGATGTTATTACATATACCGAGAATCTTGCAAAATCTTTGGGAGATGAGATCCTTTCGGGAGATATATGTGTTAATCCCATAGAAGGAGAGAGCTGCAAGTACTGTGCGTACAAGGGGGCATGTCCCTACGACAGAAAGATTCCGGGGTATACGGCAAGACGGGCTGGGGAGCTTAAAGACGATGAAATATTAGCGGTCATGAGGGAGAAAAACAGTGGCAATTAGGTTTACAGAAGATCAGCAAAAGGTTATAGATACCAGAAATAAAAACGTGCTTGTCAGCGCGGCTGCGGGAAGCGGAAAGACAGCGGTACTTGTTGAGAGGATCGTTTCACTTGTTTGCGATGAAAAAAATAAGATCGATATCGACGAGCTCCTTGTGGTTACTTTTACTAAAGCTGCCGCGGCGGAGATGAGAGAGCGTATCTGCAAGAGGATAAGCGAGAAGCTGGAGGAGAATCCCTCTTCGGAGCATCTTCAAAAGCAGTATGCCCTTGTTCACAGGGCAATGATAACAACCATTGATGCCTTTTGCTTAAATGTCCTTAAAAACCACTTTAGGGAGATAGATTTTGACCCTGATTTCAGAGTAATGGATGAAGGGGAGAGGGAGCTTTTAAGGCGTGATGTGCTCTCTGAACTTTTAGAGGAGAAATATGAGGAGGCGGAGGAAAAGTTTCTTGCCGCATCAAGATTTTTCTCGCCCGAAGGATCTGATTTGGAATTTGAAGCTGCCATCATGAATCTTCAGGAATACGCCGAAAGCTTCGCGTGGCCGGAGAAGTTTTTACTTGAGAGAAAAAAAGATCATGACGATACCTTTGCATCAATAACCGATGTCACTACTGCGGACGGTACGATTTCCGGGAATCCCATCGGTGTATTCTTTTATAAATATGTCAAGGGATTAACCGGCGGATATATCTCGGATTATGAGAAAGCAATAAGGCTATGCGATGAAGATGGGGGACCTGCGGTTTATAAGAACTCCTTTGCCGACGAAAAAATGAGGATCGAGGAGGCTGCTGCGGGTCAGACTGCTATCGAGATCGGAGAAGGACTAAAGAGGTATACCGATAACCTTGGCAGTCTTCCTCGCTGTTCTACAAAGGGAAAGAAGGGAGAGGAGGTTCTCCCTTCAGAAATAGAGAGAAGAGACGGGCTTAAAGAAGAAGCAAAAGGGCTGAGAGACGGAGTAAAGGCTTCTGTTAATAAACTTATTGACGATTTCTTTACCCCAGGGATTCGGGAGAAAGCAGCTGTTTCTGATAAATGCGCTCCTTATATGAACGAGCTTCTTGATATTACCATCGAGTTCAGAAGAAGGTTTCTTGAGAAAAAGGCTGAGAAAAAGATTGTAGACTTTGGAGATATCGAGCATTTCGCTCTTGATATTTTAATAGATGAAAATGGAGATCCCACACCCGCCGCTCTTGAATACAGAGAGCATTTTAAAGAGATAATGGTGGATGAGTACCAGGACAGTAACCTTGTCCAGGATGTTCTCCTTGATGCCATTGCCTCAAAGGAACCCGGTAAGTACGACAGGTTCATGGTGGGAGATGTTAAGCAGAGTATCTACGGCTTCAGACAGGCAAGACCGGATCTTTTCCTTGAGAAATTCTCAACCTACCCTGTAACCGATGGTTGTGAGAGGATAGATCTTTCCAAGAATTTCAGAAGCCGCCCTGAAGTCCTTGACAGTGTCAATGAAATATTTGAAAAGATCATGCATGTTAAGACGGGATCTATCGAATATGATGATGCGGCAAGGCTTTATGCCGGGGCGTCATATCCCGATGGCGGAAATGATTTCAAGACAGAACTTGTTTTGATCGATTCGAAGCTTTCAGAGGAATTAAATGAAAACGGAGGCCGCGAAAACAAAGAGGGCAGTGATGAAGCCGGAGATAGCGTAAGTTCTGAGGAATACCGTGAAGAAGAAATGGAAAGCCTTGTACTTGCCAATCTGGTCAGAAAGGCCCTTGATTCTAAGGTAACTGAAACCGTAAAGACAGCAGATGGAGAGATAAGAAGGCTTCGCCCCGCAAGATACGGCGATATTGTTATCCTCCACAGGACTCCAAGCAAGATCGCAGATGCTCTCGGTAAAATTTTCGAGGAAGAGGGAATCCCTATTTCTATTAGTCAGGGAGGCGGATATTTCAGCACCCCCGAGATAAAGAGCGTTATGCAGCTCCTTAGGACCATCAATAATCCTCTTTCCGATATTTCTCTTTTTGGAACTCTAATTTCCGTATTCGGCGGATTAGGAGATGGTGACGTCGCTGAGATAAAAGCGAATAATCCCGGTATGGGACTTTGGGAGGCGGTTAAAAAGGACTGTCCTTTATTTGCGGATAAAATAAACAGATACAGAAAGTATGCCACATACAGGAGCATCAGAGAGCTTCTGCAGGTGATCTTTGATGAGCATGATTATCTTGAATATATCGCGGCGCTTCCGGGAGGAGCAAAGAGGCGGGCAAATGGAGAAATGCTCCTTACCTATGCCTCTAATTTTGAGAAGACAAGTTATTACGGACTGTATCATTTCGTAAGGTACATCGACCAGCTTGAAAAGTATACTACGGATAATACATCAGAGGCCGATGTTCTCGGAGAGAGCGCCGATGTTGTAAGGCTGATGTCCATTCATAAGAGTAAGGGACTGGAATTTCCCATCACGATAATCGCCGGAATGGGAAAGAACTTTAATCTTATGGATACAAGCGCAAAGATCGTTCGTAGCAATGAGCTTGGCCTTGGATGCGGCTATGTTGACCTGGACAAAAGGATAATGCTTAAGAGTATCAGGAAAGATATTATTTCAAAGAAAATCCAGGAGGACTTGATCTCGGAGGAGATGAGGCTTTTATATGTTGCCATGACCAGAGCAAAGGAAAAGCTTATCATGGCAGGCAGGGTAAAGGATGCCCAAAAGAAGCTTGAAAAGATAGAGACAGGCTTTGATGAGAAACTCTCATACAGTAAATTTATCAGTGCCAAGAACTATTTTGATCTTGTCCTTCCGGTCGCAGGAGGATGCGGCAGCATAAGCGTTTCTGTGATGAGCGGAGAGGATATTGAAAGTAACAGAGTATCCGAACAGCTTTCTTTGGAAGACCATAGGATTGAGCTTAAGCGGTCGGAGGAAAAAGCTGACCGGGATGAGCTTTCCCGCATAGAGGAAAGATTCAGCTATAAATATCCTTTTGAGTATTTAAATAAGCTTTATACCAAGACTACCGTATCCGAGCTTAAGATGGCTGCGATGCTGGATGAAGATGAGAGCGCGTACGAGAAGTTCGAAAGCAGGGAGACCGAGAAGTACATCCCTTCATTTAGGCGAGAGGAAACCGGAATTACCGGTACTGTCAGAGGTAATTCTTACCACAGGGTTATGGAGATAATGGACTTTGATAGAACGCTGGGTAAGGCCCTCGGAGGAAGGATTTCGTCTTTCGATGAGTTTAAGAAGGCTGTATCCGAAAAAAAGGCGGAAATAGAAAACTGCCTGAAAGAATTCCTGGAAGAGGAATTAAAGGAGCACAGGATAAGCGAAGAATGCTTTGAAGCGGTAAATCTGTCCAAGATCCTTTGGTTTATGACAAGCAGACTAGCCTTTAGGATGTGGAAGAGCGCTGCGGAAGGTAAGCTCTTTAGGGAACAGCCCTTTGTGCTCAGTATTCCCGCGAATAAAGTAAACAGCGAGTTCCCGGAAAGCGAGAGCGTTATAATCCAGGGAATTATAGACGCTTATTTTGTAGAAGGGGACTCTGTCATCCTTCTTGATTACAAGACGGATGCCGTTAAAAGCTGCGATGAGCTTGTAAAGCGTTACGAGACCCAGCTTGACTATTATCAGCAAGCAATAGAAAAGCTCACAGGACTAGGGGTCACCGAGAGAATACTGTATTCATTCAGCTTAGGAGAGCAGGTTGGCTGCTAATTGTTTCATCCAATAATATCTCTTACGGCCTGTTTATATTCAGCGGCGGTAGTGGACTTAAGGAGTTTTTTGTATTCTTCTTTCTTATCGTGAAATCCTGTGATTAGGTATGACCAGATTTCTTTCATCTTAAAGAGAATGTCTCTGTCGCCGCTTAGCACTTCAGCGTAGGAATCATATAGTTCATCAAGGTAAGCCGGAAGTCTTTTATCCGCAGGATCAAACTCTTTTTCTTCCGCAAGGGCAGGATTTCTTAGTAGTCCTCTTCCGAGCATTACGCCTTCTTTGCCTTCTGCTTCATAGCATTCCGTGAGCCTGTTAACGTCAAATATATCGCCGTTATAGATAACAGGGCATTTTGCCCTGTTTTTGATGATGTTAAATGAATCTAAGTTGGGGCTACCCTGATAGAATTCTTCTCTTACTCTTGGGTGAATTATGATCTCTTTGAAAGGGAATTCCGCGAAGATCTCAGCCAGTTCTTCAGCCTCCTCGTGATAGATAAACCCGCTTCTTGTTTTGATGGAAATATCGGGAAGGTCATTTTCTGTAAAGACTTCTTCAAAGAATCTTCGTAGCTTATCCTTATCTCTTAACAGTCCGGAGCCTTTTCCTTTGGTTACAACCGTTGCTGCGGGACATCCGAGGTTTAAATTAACTTCTTTGTATCCCATGCCCTTGAGCATATTTGCAGCCCAGGCAAAATCCTCTCCGCGTTGTGTAAGGACCTGAGGTACAAGGTTTTCTTCATAGGGATCGAATTCTCTTGTCTCCCTCTTTTTTAGATGATGAGTGCTTGTAACCACGATAAAGGGGGAAAAGTATTTGTCTATTCCCCCATAATATTTCTTATGAACTTTTCTGTAGGTAGGAGTTGTAATCCCCTCCATGGGGGCAAAATATATCTTACTCATTATTTTATCCACTGTTTTTCATCGACTACGGTAGTTAGTATAAATGATTTTTCGATTGATGCAAATCTTTATTTGCAATTATAGCAAAAAAGCTTCACTGCGCGGTGCTGCGCAGTGAAGCTTTTTGTAAGAGAGCCGATTCAAAAATGAACCCCCAACCCCGTCCCCGGGTGTCATGTTGCTTTTTCTTTTTTGAAGGAAATAGCGGTATCGCTCTGCGCCATCTCGGTAACCTTGGCGATCGCTTTTCTTACAGGAGGAATAAAGTATATACCAATGGTTACTGCCATCTCAGTAAGGATGTAGCTGTAGTTGTAAGCGATAGAGTAGATATTTGTAAGCTTCTTGGGGAACCAGTCGGGCATATAGTCCATCCAGTACATATATCCGCCGATGGTGTGGAATAATCCGCGTACTAGGCAGGCTACGATATATCCGATTATGAGGCCGTTCTTTTTCTTGTACCAAAGGCCTGAAAGTCCGAGCGCGGTAAATGCGAAGAAATAGTCGCAGCAGGTCTGGAAAGGAGAAAGGAAATAGGATCCTCCGGACTGAATAAACTGAAGTAAGCTGTAAGCGAATGCAGTTACAAGTCCGACATTGATTCCGTAAACATATCCGATGTAGGTGATGAAGAACATAGAGAATAAGGTTACGGAGCCGCCCATAGGCATCTCAAGCTTGACAAATGAAGTAGCAAATGCCAGAGCAAGTGCGATACCTGCGAATGCTAAGGTTTTGGATGAAAAACGTTCGGTTTTCTGCTTGCGGCCTACGATAATGGCAGCTACGGCGATCGCAAGGATGATAAGGGCGATCAGCGCAATGTAGCCGGGCTTTGCAAGTTCGTAGTAGTCTCCCCATTCGGGATCCTGGATGTGGGTAATAAAAAATGACATTAAATGCCTCCTTCCGCCGGTATTAACCGGATCAAGTAATAAGGGTTTTGGATAAGTGCATATAGATTTACACCATCCTTTTCTCAGCGTTACGGAAATCTGATTTCCTTTGCACCCCTGGCAACGCTATGAATTTTTAGAGTGAACGCTAATTGCATTTCACGATTAGTTATATTAATATTTGAATTGAAATATGTCAAGAAGGAATTTTTTAAAGGAGGTAACCGATGGATAGCAGTATTGAAAAGATCAAAGAATTAAACGAAATAGTGAACAGATATGACAATATCGTGTTTTTTGGCGGCGCAGGTGTATCAACGGAGAGCGGGATACCTGATTTCAGGAGCGTAGACGGTCTTTACAATCAGCAGTACGATTACCCTCCGGAGACAATACTTTCCCACACATTCTATATGAGAAACCGCAAGGAATTTTACAGATTCTATAAGAATAAGATGCTTATAGAGGGAGCTGAGCCAAATGCCTGCCACATTAAACTTGCCGAGCTTGAAAAGGCGGGTAAGCTTAAGGCTGTTATCACGCAGAATATCGACGGACTGCACCAGAAAGCGGGAAGCAAAGAGGTACTTGAACTTCACGGCTCGACGCTTCGAAATTACTGCGAGCATTGCGGTAAATTTTTCGATTTTGATTATATAAAAAACAGTACAGGGGACTATCCGGTTTGTGATGAATGCGGAGCGCCCATAAAACCCGATGTTGTCCTGTATGAGGAAGGCTTGAATCAAGATACAATAAATAAGGCGGTCCGCTATATTTCTCAGGCCCAGGTTCTGATCATAGCAGGAACTTCTTTGGCTGTTTATCCGGCGGCGGGACTTATCGATTACTTCAGCGGAGATAAGCTCGTAGTGATCAATATGGCTCCGACTTCAAGAGATTCATATGCTGATCTTTGCATTAAGGATAAAGTCGGATATGTTATGAGCCAGATCAAACTAAAGTAAGTATTAGAAAAATCCGTAATTGACGATATTTGGTAGTGGTTGTATAATAAATCCGTAATTAACGATTAACCAGGAGGCTTTATATGACTATTGGACAAAAGATTTTTTATTTACTTGAAAAAAAGCATATGACACAAAAAGAGTTCTCGGAGAAAACCGGTATTGCTACAACGACTATAAGTGATTGGAGAAAGAAGAATACGAATCCCGGATCGGATAAGATAATGCTGATCTGCGCTGCGTTAGAAATCAGCCCTGAATATCTTTTAGCAGGTGTTACGGAAGATAGCGATAGAGGAAGAAACCTGGATTATATGGTTATTCCAAAGGGGACAGAAGAACGAGAACTAATAGAATTGTTTAACGGAATGGATTGGCTGGATAGAAAACACCTTTTAGAGTATGCGCGGCATGCAGTTAACAAGAAATTAGAATCGAATTATATCGATATGACTGAAAATAAATCTATGGTTAAGATTGCCGAGTTTTGCGATATAGAAGTATTTATGGATTCAGAATTTGATGGAGCTCCGTCCGTTGATATTAATTATCTCGATGATAATGTTCAAGGAAAAATACAGCTTACAGAAGGAACCATTTTTGGAGATTTTTCGAGATATGTTGTCCCTGTTATAGAAGCGTGGTACAGAGAACATAAATCTTTATTAGTAAATATGTGGACAAATAAAAGAATAGATATGGTACCTGGGTGGGAGTGATATTTTTATGTCGTGCATCGTTATAAAGAAACTTTTAGGATACGAGATCTGTGTGTTGGAGAAGGAGGGAACGCTATTTAGTGCTGATCCAATTGTGATAATTCGTAAAGATGAGTTTACCGAGATATATAATCTTCAGAAGCATGCACATGAAACCGGAGATATTATTTCAAAAAAGGTAACAAGGCAGACTATTTATGAATATATTGAGGATAATATAGACTTGTTTATTACATAGTATCAAAACCGTTGGTTATTATGCACACCATTCTATGGTTTTATTGGTGCAAATTAGTATTGTGAATGCGTCTTCCGAGGAATACACTAATGGTGATAATCATAGGTACACCTTGTGTGTAGAGCCTTATGTAAGGAGAAGGGACGTACGAAAAAAATATCTAACTATATAATTTTATCTCTGGCAAGTCTGTCTCTTGCCTTTGGATTGTCTCCGGTTTATGCTTTTGCAGGTAACAACGTACCAAGCTGCCATCACGGGGATATAGTTACTAATATAACAACAATGGTTCCTATATTCGGACTTGAATTATATGACGAAATATTGGGGGAAGTACAATGAAAAATAGGATATTATCAATAAGTTATTGCTAAATAATCAAACTGTGTTAAAATGTTGACAGGCAATTGAATAATGAGAGGCGTAATTTTTCGAAGAGTCGAGGAGTTTACTATGAAAAAGTTGCTTACTTTTTTTGTGACACTTTCTATTGCGGCTGCACTGTGCGGATGCGCAGGCGGTACGGGAGCGTCTTCGGAGGATAAAACCTCTAAAGAAGCCACCTACGGAGGTTCTGTAGTAGTTGGCATTCAGCAGGATATTGATGGTCTTGACCCCCACAAGGTAACGGCGGCAGGAACTAAAGAAATCCTCTTTAATATTTTTGAAGGTCTTGTTAAATGTGATTCAAACGGCGATCTTATCGGCGCTGTAGCTGAAAAGTATGAGCTGTCTGACGACGGACTTACCTACACATTTACATTAAGACCCGGCGTTAAGTTCCACAACGGAAACGAAGTAACTGCAGAAGATGTTAAATACTCTATCGAGAGGGCAGCGGGATTACTTGACGGTACCCCTTTAGTTTCTCCCTTAAGTATCGTTACTGCAGTTGATATAGTTGATGAGAAAACGGTCCGTGTTACCGCGGGAAGCGTCAATCCTGAGCTGATCTACAGTTTTACAACCGCTATTATTCCTAATGGCAGCGGCGAGGATGAGAACGCTGATCCTATCGGTACCGGACCTTTTCGTTTCGTATCTTATACTCCCCAGGAGGGAATCGTGATCGAAAAGAACGAGGACTACTGGCAGAAGGGTCTCCCTTATCTTGATCAGGTTGATTTCAAGATCATCACAAGCGCTGAGACAGCTCTTGTAGAGCTCAAGGCCGGAACTGTACAGGTATATCCTTATCTTACTGATGCGATGGCTACAGAGATTGAGAGCCAGATGCAGGTACTTGTATCACCATCGGTTAACGTTCAGGCGCTGTTCTTTAACAATGCGGACGAGCTTCTTAGCGATGTTAAGGTCAGACAGGCTATCTGCTATGCCCTTAACCGCGAGGAAGTCAGCGAGTTTGTTGCCGGCGGAGATGCAACCATCATCAGTTCTGCTATGCTTCCTACTCTTGAGTCCTACTATGTAGATTTAAACGATACCTACGGAACTACCGGAAATGTAGACAAGGCTAAAGAGCTTCTTGCTGAGGCGGGATATCCCGATGGAATCGATCTTACGATCACAGTTCCTTCAAACTATGAGTTCCATATGGATACCGCTGAAGTAGTTGTAGAACAGCTTAAGGCTGCGGGAATCAATGCAAAGATTGACGCTGTTGACTGGAATACCTGGCTTGAGGATGTTTACACAAACAGAAACTATCAGTCAACTATCTGCGCGATCACAAGCGATATGACCCCCGGATATCTTCTCAACCGTTTCGTTTCAGACTCTAAGAAGAACTTTATCAACTTTAACAGTGCAGATTTTGACGCTGTTTATGGAAATGTTCTTGAAGCAAAGTCTCTTGGCGAGAGAGGAATCCTTTACAAGGAACTCCAGAAGATCCTTGCTGACGAAGCCGGAAGTGCTTTTATCCAGGTACCTGCAAACAAGGTGGCATTATCTAATGAACTTGGCGGATACAAGTTCTACCCTGTATATGTACAGGATATGTCTACAGTTTATTACGTAAAATAACACCCGAAAGGAGGAAAACAGGTATGGCATATATTATTAAGAAAACAGCGACTCTCATTATTACATTGTTCCTTGTGTCTGTACTTGCTTTCCTCGCCTTTCAGATCATCCCGGGAGATGTGGTGACTTCCATCTTGGGAACGGAAGCCACCCCCGAACGGGAAGAAGCCCTAAGAGAAGAATTGGGGCTCGATAAACCACCGGTCCAAAGATACATTAAATGGGCCGGCGGTGTGTTACGAGGAGACCTTGGAGTAAGCTATCGCTATTCCAAGAACATGAACGAGATGATGCCGGTATCGGAGCTTATCGGAGACAAGCTGCCTGTCACACTGCTTTTGGCGCTTTTTGCGATGATACTTACGATACTTTTTGCGATTCCCATAGGAGTCCTCTGGGCAGGAACAAAAAATAAGTTCCTTGACGGAGCGCTAAATGTCCTGACGCAGACATCTATGGCAATCCCGGCCTTTTTCCTGGGTATCCTGGTAACATACCTTTTCGGTATAGTATTAAAAATGTTTACACCCGGTTCCTACGTCAGCTATAAAAAGGACGTGGGAGCTTTTGTGAGCTATATGATCTTTCCGGCTATAGCGATAGCTATCCCGAAGATCGGGATGACCGCAAGATTTCTTAGAAACTCCACCCTTACGGAGCTCAGATCCGATTACGTGCGTACGGCGAAAAGCAAGGGCTGCGAGGATAAGACGATTCTCTTTAAGCATGTACTTCGAAACGCAATGCTTCCGGTTGTAACCTTTATCGGAATGATAATCGCGGAGACGGTTGCCGGTTCCATCGTGGTTGAGCAGGTATTCTCCCTTCCCGGTATCGGAAGGCTGCTTATAAGCTCAATCTCCACAAGAGATTTTCCGGTTGTTGAGATACTGATCATGTACATAACTATGGTAGTCATAGTTGTTTACTTTATTGTTGATATTATTTACAGGGAGCTTGATCCAAGGATCCGTGTAGAGTAGTAAGGCTTGGTGCTGTAAATTGACGGGAAAGAGTACGAAAAAAGTTAATACATACCTTTTAGTAGGCGCCATAATGGGAGGAATAATTCTCCTTCTGTCTGTGGTGTCTATTTTTTGGACCCCTTACAGCCCAACGCAGATGAGCGCCGCTCTTCGCTTTAAGCCCCCGAGCTTTGCGCATATCTTCGGTACCGACAATTTCGGGCGGGATATTTTCTCCAGAGTTATGAAGGCTATCGGAACAAGCTTCCTTATCAGCCTTTTTGTTGTGCTGATATCTGCTGTGGCGGGCATACTTATCGGCGCTGTTACGGGATATTTCGGCGGTGTTATCGATGCGGTAGTAATGCGCGTGGTTGACGCTATAAACGGATTTCCAAGTATACTTCTCGCTCTTGTTATAATAAGCATTTTGGGAAAGGCGAGGGCAAATGTTGTACTGGCGCTTGGAATCGCCTTTACGCCAAGCTTTGTTCGTATCGTAAGAGGAGAATTTATAAGGCTGCGGGATTCCGACTATATCGTCAGAGCAAGGCTTATGGGAGCAAGAAAAAGGCGTATTCTTTTTTTGCACATACTCCCCAATATCTTCTCTACATTTTGGGTAAGTGTGATGATAGGTTTTAACAATGCGATCCTTGCCGAGTCGGGCCTTAGCTATTTAGGTATCGGCGTACAGGCGCCTGATGCTACTTTGGGAAGTATGTTAAGCGACGCCCAGGGATATCTTAGCAGCGCGCCGTGGTACGCGCTTGCGCCGGGACTTACAATAGTCTGGATGGTTCTTTCGGCGGCTATGTTAAGCGAAGGACTTTCAAGGAAAAAGAAAAATATTTAATCTTTTGATATTGAGGTTTTACATTGATCAGAATCGATAATCTGACAATTTCATTTTTGGGAAAGACCGCTGTAAACGATGTGTCTTTGGAAATCCGGCCCGGGGAGATACTGGGTCTTGTTGGCGAGAGCGGAAGCGGAAAAAGCGTTACCGCCCTTAGTCTTATGGGACTTATGTCCGATGAAGCGGAAGTTTTAAAGGGTAAAGTAACCTTTGGTGATAAAGTGCTACTTGAAGCCGGAAAGACTCCTGACGAGAGGCTTCTTAGAAGCTATCGCGGCAGCAGGATAAGTATGGTCTTTCAGGAGCCTATGACGAGTCTTAACCCGACGATGAAGGTTGGGTATCAGGTTTCGGAACAGCTTCTTTTGCATGCCAGGGAAAAGTACCCTACCGTAGCCGACAGGAAAAAATGTGTTGTAGAGGCTTTTGAAAGCGTAGGACTGCACGACTGTGAGGCCCTTTACGACAAGTACCCTCATCAGCTTTCGGGAGGTATGAGGCAGCGCGTTATGATCGCGATGGCTGTGATCCTGCACCCGGAGCTTATAATCTGCGACGAGCCCACGACAGCTCTTGACGTTACGATCCAAAACCAGATTGTAAGGCTTTTAAAAGAGATAAATGACCGCGAGAAAAACAGCATGATCTTTATTACCCATGACCTTAATCTCGCAAGAAGGATCTGCGACAGGATTCTGGTTATGAAGGACGGCTGTATAGTCGAGCAGGGAGAGACGGAAAGTATTTTTACCGCTCCCAAGACGGAATACGCGAAAAAGCTTATTGCTGCCGTTCCGGGAAGAAAGAGCCAAAACACGACTGCCTGTGCGGATATGGGCAAAGGCCGGCTTGATGCTTACAAGGACAGGACAAGTATTTTAACCGTCAAAGATCTTGACGTTTTTTACAAAGAAAGAAGCAAGAAGCTCTTTGGAAGGAGTATCCACAGAAAGGTTGTTTCGGGAGCTGAGTTTGATATTTACGAGGGCGAGACTTTAGGACTTGTAGGAGAGAGCGGATGCGGGAAGAGTTCTCTTTGCAAGGCTATCCTCGGAATAAACAAGGATATCACGGGGCAGGTGGTAAACCATACGGTACGTCCCCAGATGGTCTTTCAGGATCCATACAGCTCGCTAAATCCCGCAAGGACCATAGGATGGCAGTTAGAGGAACCTCTCTTTGCCATGGATATCCTTGAAAAGGACATAAAGACCAATAAAGCCTGGCGTAAAGAGCAGGCAATCGAGATGCTAAGAAGAGTAGGACTCGACGAGAGCTATTACGACAGGATGCCCAGTCAGCTTTCGGGAGGCCAGAGGCAGCGCGTTAGTATAGCCCAGGCTCTTATTACTAAACCTAAGCTTATTTTTGCCGATGAGCCGGTTTCCGCTCTTGACGTTACGATCCAGGATCAGGTACTTGACCTCTTAAAGAGCCTTCAGGAGGAGTACAAGATAGCATACCTTTTCATCTCCCATGATATCAACGTTATCTACAGGGTAAGCGACAGGATCATGGTTATGAAGGAAGGAAAGATATTGGAAATCGGGGATAAGGAAAGTAT
>JAFPRD010000242.1:0-3920 GCA_017401005.1 Lachnospiraceae bacterium | reverse complement strand
GAGTATAACGGGTCTGTCCGTGCACTGTCTGAGGACATGTGCCATCATCGCGCTGGTCGTACTCTTTCCCTTTGTACCGGTAATTCCGATAACCTGGTCTCTGTACTGGTTTAAGAAAAGCTCCGTCTGGGATGTATACTTTTTCTTGTCGCAGGGCTCGTACTCCTGCATAACGATTCCGGGGCTTTTGATAATCATATCGTACTCGCTCTCCAATATGTCCTCAATCTTGCCCTCAAAGACTTCCACAGACTTCGGGTGACACCGCTCCTTAATATATCTCTCGGAGGCCTTTCCTTCACGTCCGTAGCCCCAGATCAGTATTCTTTTATCTTTTACCGCATCGCGTATTAGTGTTTTCATTTTTCCTTACCTGTTATGCGTAATATCTTTCTTTTAATTATAATAGAATCAGCCTTCGATTGCATTCCTTACTTTCTCAAGGTATGCATCCGGAACCATGTTTTCTTCATTCCACTCAGCAAGCATTTCCTTAATATCGTAGAATACCTTTTGTAGCTGGTCCGAATATCTGTCCGTCAAAAGACTCTTTCCGCCTTTACCTATGTAGTTTTTAAGGCAGGCAAGAACCTCTCTTCTTGTTCCGACACACTCAAAAGGCTTGTTTTCCTCGATGCCGCAAAGCTCTCTGAAATCAAGGTCAAGGCTTTCTTTATCAAGAAGCTTTTCGCCAAAGATATTAACCAGCTCTTCCTCCGGTATAAAGGGAGACAGTATGATGTAGACGAAAAGGCATTTCGGACAATTGCAGCACCAGATTCCCTGCTTGCTTCCTCTGTTGCAGCTTCGAAAGACTTTATGATACTTTTTTGCCTTTGCAAAAAGGCTTCCTATCTGAAGCTCCGTAAGTGGCCTTAAGAGGCTGTAATAATGTATATCCGAATCCGTTAAGGTCCTAAAATACTCATTAAAATCCTTTTCAAACTCAAAGGACTTGGAGTACTGATGGTTAACAAACGAGTCCTTTACCGTGGACTCGTTGGCGCTGTTTTCGTTTGAGAGAGTGATGTTTTTTCTTCCCGTAATATAAGCCGAGATGACAGCGGAAAAAGCGACAACAGCCGAGAAAGGAATATGTCCGTTCATAAATCCTTTTTCGTTCATCTCAAGGATCTTTTTATCAAGGATTCTCTTTGCGACGTAGTCTCCCTCCTTGTAATCACAGCAGTCTATAACATTCCTCGTAGTATCGTTGCCGTTAACAGTGTATGTGATTATAGGCTCACCCTTAAGGATTTCAAGACTTACGCAGGAATCCTTTCCGCCGCCTACGGGAACAAGAGCCCCCTCGTAGCTCGTACCATCGCAAAGAGGGATGCACTCGTCTTGTTTTGGCTTGCTATTTTCGGAGGCTTCTGCGTAACCTTCCGCTCCGCTTTTACCCTTAACATCTTCGATAGCAAAATTAACAAGTTCCTCAGGCTCAATATACTCGATTCCGTTGATATATAAGAATTCTCCAAGGCCGTTTCGGTAGAGCTTCTGCCACCACTTTTGCTGCTTACTTGTGAGATTTCCGCAGTCTATAACAACAGTCTTCGGGCAAGTGATCTTGTAATAGCTGATAGTTTCAACCATCCCAAGGGAAAAGATCATCCGATCTAAAATATCATCCTTAAGGATCTCTTCCGGTGTTTTTTTGCTTAGTATCTTCGCATTTTCCGCTTTTCCCTCTTTTGTCACCTTAAGTGGGAATTTCCACTTTGAAACAAAGCTCTCAAGCCCCTCAATTTCAAAATTATACCTAAGGACAAGACTGTCCTCTTCTATACTCTTTTCGTAGCTTTTATATATAAACTTTTTATACTTTTCTCTTAAATCTCTAAACTGCTCGCCTGCCATATATCTTTCCTTTTTGACCCCCGGGGACGGGGGTGGGGGTTCATTTTTTTGACCCCCGGGGACGGGGGTGGGGGGTCATTTTTTATTTTCCCTTAAACTGATTTGTGGCTTCGTCGTATCTGTATCCGGCGTTTTCCAAAATCTCAGAAATCTCCGCCTTGCTCTCGTCCAAATCCTCGCAAAGCTCGTCAAGACTGCCGTATCTGTCTCTGAGTTTCATATTGATCATACTAAGAAGCATATTAGCGTCTTTTGGTAACATATCTCTCCTTTTGACCCCCGGGGACGGGGTTGGGGGGTCACTTTTTTAGATGGCGAACTGGCTGTTGTAGAGCTCGGCGTAGAAGCCGCCCTTAGCAAGAAGGGACTCGTGATTTCCCTGCTCAACTATATTGCCGTCTCGCATAACAAGTATAACATCCGCCTCTTTGATCGTTGAAAGCCTGTGGGCAACAATAAAGCTTGTTCTTCCCTGCATCATCTTTGCAAAAGCTTTCTGTATACGTATTTCAGTTCTTGTATCAATGGAGCTTGTAGCCTCGTCAAGTATCAGCATCGGCGGCAGGCAGAGCATAACTCTTGTGATACACAGCAGCTGCTTTTGACCCTGGCTGAGCATTCCGCCGTCTTCTCCGATAAGTGTATCGTAACCGTTGGGTAATCTCTTTATGAAACTGTGGGAATGAGCCGCCTTTGCCGCGGCGATGATTTCTTCATCTGTAGCATCGGGCTTTCCCATACAGATATTCTCTTTAATAGTTCCGGCTTTAAGCCAGGTCTCCTGAAGCACCATACCGATATTGCTTCTGAGGCTCTTTCTTGTCAGATCCCTGATATCGGTTCCGTCAACGCTTATGTTTCCTTCATCGACATCGTAAAATCTCATAAGCAGATTTATAACCGTTGTCTTTCCGCATCCTGTAGGTCCGACAATAGCAATCCTCTGACCGGGCTTAACATCAAGATTAAAGTTTTTGATAAGAGGCTTGTCAGGAACATAGCGAAAATCAACTTCTCTAAGCGAAACCTTTCCTTCCGGCTTTGTAAGATCCTTGGCGCTTTCCGCATCAGGCAACTGCGGTTTCTTTTCAATAAGTTCAAATATTCTCGACGCGCAGACAATAGCATTTTGCAGCTCTGTAATTACGCCAGAAATCTCATTAAAAGGTTTTGTGTACTGATTAGCATAGCTTAAAAACGCGGTAAGTTCACCAACGGTTAGCGCAGCGGCCTCCGAAGATCCCCATCCTTTTATTGCAAAAAATCCTCCCACAACGGCTACTCCGGCGTAAACCAAAGCGTTAACAAAACGTGTGCTTGGGTTTACAAGGGATGAGTAAAAAACAGCCTTTAAGGAGCTGTCGTGAAGCCTTTCGTTAATCTCATCAAACTGCTCCTTGACCGCTTCCTCTCTGGAAAACATCTTAACGATTTTCTGGTTACCCACCATCTCGTCAATAAGGGCAGTCTGCTCAGCTCTTACAACGGACTGATTCTTGAAATAATCATGAGTGTGTGTGGCGATAAACTTTGTAACAAAGAATGACAGCGGTGTAATAACCACAACCACGATCGTTACAATAGGGCTTGTTCTAAGCATAAAGCCGAGGGTTCCGAGGATAGTAAGAGCCCCTGTAAAAAGCTGGGTAAATCCCATCAAAAGTCCGTCGGCAAATGTATCTACATCAGAAACCACTCTGCTTACAACATCTCCGGTGGATTGCGTATCGAGAAATGAAAGGGGAAGAATCTGTATTTTCTTCATAGCATCATTTCTGATATCTTCTACAACATGGTAGGTTATATGGTTATTGATGGTATTCATAACCCACTGCGCAAGAGCGGTGGTTCCCATAACGATACCGATTTTTATCATTATCTCAAAGAGAACATCAAAATCCACATTTCCCTTGCCGCCAAGCAACACATCAACCGCATTTCCTATGAGTATGGGAATATAAAGCGTAAGGAAAACAATGACAGCCGCCAGGAGTATCGATATAACAACAAGCGGTATATGGCGCTTAATGTATTTCAAAATCTTAAGTATAGTCTTT
>JAFPRD010000241.1:0-4371 GCA_017401005.1 Lachnospiraceae bacterium | reverse complement strand
GTGGTAATCGTTTAAAAGACTTTCTATAACGATGACATCTGCCCCGGAAATATCTGTTTTTTCCAAGGTTTTTACCCTGTCTTTAAAGTATCCTAAAGCGTTCCCTGATATCTCGGCGTTTATCTGATATCTGAAATCCCCGGCCTTTATCGCCCTTGTCAAAGCGGCAAGGCAGTAGGCATCCTTACTTTGTGAGAGTCTTCCGTCTCTGTCAAGATAGGCAAGGCAGCTTCCTCCGAAGGAGGCGTCAAATACCCTTACGCCAAGGATTTCTTCCAGATTGCTTGCAACCGAATTTTCATCCTGCCAAAAGGCAAACATACTATCCCCAAAGAGGATAACCTTTGGTTTCTCCGATGAATAATCCGCCGCCTTTTCCTTTTTTATAAAGCTTCCGAAGATTACAAGGAAGGCGATAAGCGCGATGCAAAGCTCTACTACGGTAAGAACGGATATTGATTTTTTAGTATTATCCTTACTCAAATCTGTTTTACCAAATCTATATAATCTAAATCTATCTTTCCTGCGTGATCTTCGCGTTTTCAACGCGGTATACATGGTCGCAGCGCTCGATGGTCTGGAGCCTGTGGGCAATGATTATAAGGGTCTTCTTGCCCTGGAAATAGTTGATGGAATGCATTATCGCAGCTTCCGTATCCTGATCGAGAGCCGCCGTTGCTTCATCAAGTATCAGCACCTCGGGGTCATGGTAAAGAGCTCTGGCGATAGAGATTCTCTGGCGCTGTCCGCCGGAGAGTCTGATTCCGCGCTCGCCGACCGTAGTCTCAAGCCCCTCCGGAAGATTTCTTATAAACTCATCCATCTGAGCTTCCTTAAGTACTTCCCAGATACGCTCGTCATCTATCTCTTCCTCCGGAATTCCGAAAGCGACGTTCCTTCGGATCGTATCGTCCAGCATATAGATCATCTGCGGTATATATCCGATATTCTTAAGAAATCTGCGATAGTTTTTCTCCGTATCGCATCCGGGCTCCGTTCCGCGAAGAGTAATATCAACTCCGTCTACGGTAACGTTTCCTGCCTGGGGGGTAAGAAGTCCCAACAATATATCAACAACGGTACTTTTTCCGGCACCCGTCGTTCCTACGATACCGATTGATTCTCCCGCTTTTATCTTTAGTGAAGCGTTATCAAAGATCTTTCTCTCCGTACCCGGATAAGCAAATGTAATGCCTTCAAGACTGATCTCTTCCTTAAAAGGAAGCTTTCCTTCGGATACATTCGCAAAAGTAAGATCAACCTTGTCCTCTCCGATCTCGTCAACAAGATTGTCGCTGACATTCATAAAGAAAGGCTCCAAGTACGCGATCGCAGTGATCTGGTTGTTGATCCTGTTTACTGCGGGGAGAAGGACTAGCGAAGCCGCCGCAAGAGTAGCAAGTACGGAAAGCATATTTTCGGTACTTGATCCCGTAAGCAAAAGTACGATCACGTAGATCATCATCGTTGCAACGCAGACCGTCTCGATAAGAAGCTTCGGCACGCTGTTGTATAAGCTGTACTTTTGTACTGCTCCGACATAGCCTTTTCCGGCCTTTTTGTACTGGTCAACAAAATAGGTCTCTCTTCCCGTAACCTTAACCTCTTTGATTCCGAGGACGGTCTGGGAGATCCACTTAAAAAGCGAACTGTAGTAGTCCTGATTGTCCTTGCCCGCCTTTCGCATTATAGGCTGGAGTACCTTTTTGATGATAAGCATCAAAGCTATCATCACGACCGCAAGGGCGATGGTAAGAACTCCGCTTTGAACAAGGCAGTAACCTACGACAAATAAGGAGACTACTCCGTCGGAAAAAAGCGTAAGGAGCGCCAGGATAAGAGCGTACATATTGTTGACATCGGAGGTAATACTCCTTTGTACAACCGCCGTATCCGCGCTTAAAAAGAACTCATATCTGCGCCTTATAAAGTTTCTCATCATCCTCTCGGAGGTGCGGAACTGATTTACGTATATAAAGGAGTAAGTCATCTTGTACTGGAAATACAGATAAAGGTTTTTAACAATATATACGGCGATCAGCGCTACCATAATCAGTATTGAAAATACCTTAAAGTCCGTAATTCCGAGGATTCTTTGCGCCGTCGAAACTACGCGGCTTCTCGCAGCTGCCGCGGGGTCTATTACGACGTTTACAACCTCGACAAGGAGGCTGACTCCGAGGGTCTGAAGGAAAGCTCCGACAGTCATAACGACTATTAAAAGAGCCATCCTGCCCTTTTGTTTTTTATCAAGTAAGAGATTTAACTTTTTTAATATACGTCGCATTTACAATACTGCCTTTATTGCCCCGAGAAGCTCATCATAGCTTTCAAAAGCGGGGAACTGAGGGTAATCCTTTTTAATAGCTTCTGTAGTTCTAAAGAGGAAACCTGCCTTACTTGCTTCTATCATCGCAAGGTCATTAAACGAATCTCCGCTGGCGATTGTCTCGAAGCCACAGCTTTGCAGAGCTCGTACGGTTGTAAGCTTAGACTTTTCGCAGCGCATCTTGTATCCGGTAATCTCGCCGTTATCCGCTACTTCAAGCTCGTTGCAAAAAATAGTAGGCCAGCCGAGCTTTTTCATAAGAGGGGTAGCAAACTGTGAAAAGGTGTCGCTGATGATGATGGTCTGGGTAATGCTTCTAAGCTCATCAAGGAACTCCTTTGCACCGGGCATAGGCTCTATTCCGGCGATAGTTTCCTGAATCTCTTTAAGTCCGAGTCCGTGCTCTTTTAAGATGGCGATACGATACTTCATAAGCTTATCGTAGTCGGGCTCGTCGCGGGTTGTCTTTCTAAGCTCGGGGATACCGGTAGCTTCGGAAAAAGCAATCCAGATTTCGGGAACAAGTACGCCTTCAAGGTCTAAACAAACAACGTTCATTCTAATGTCCTTCTTTCATAAATTTAGTCATAGCAATAGACTTTATTATTTTATCTCAAAACATCTCCAATGTCTATTTTCGCGCTTAATCTTCATAAAATCTTATAAAATGGATTGTTCAATTATTTAAGGGGGTATGGTATGATTTTCAGTATGAGAAACCTTGAAAAAAACAATTACAAAGACTATTACAGAAACTATACCGCCAATAAAGATTCAGGAAAAAAGGACAAGTACCTTCCTTTACGCATAGCGATCATCGCCCTTTTGCCGGTCCTTGTCTGCCTGCTTTACGCTTTAATAGACGGACATCTTCCCTTTAAAAATTCCCTGCAATATTCAACCTGGAATGATGAGCTTTTCTATTTTAAACAAACGGAAGGTATATTATCAAACGGCTTCCCGAAGGGCTTCTTCGGCTTTAACGAGTCCCATGCAAAGGTTCTTTCCTTTGCCGCCTGGAGCCCTACATTGATCCTTCCCTGGCTCGCCTTAGGAAAAATATTTGGATGGAAACTTTTTTCACCCTTTATCTACAACGGCCTTCTTTACTGCGGAGCAATGCTTTTTTGGGGTATAAAGACAAAGCCCGATTTAAAAAAGCTACTCCTTGTATCCGCGGCATTTTTACTCTTTCCCTTAAACTACCGCTACATCTTCAGCGCGATGCCGGAGATAATAGTCTGGGCTCTTATAATCGTTTTTTATACCCTCGCGCTCGTTTATACAAACGCACGCCCGGGTAAGGGCAAAACCGCTTCTTTAGTGACGATGTTTTTCCTTTCGGCCCTTCTTACAACGATGCGGCCTTACTTTATACTTTTGATGCTGCTCCCCGCTTTCTTCCTTTTCCTTTCTTATAAAGGAAAGAAAAAGTGGCTCGCAGTATTCATAGATCTTGCTGCAGCCCTTGCTACCGCGCTGATCTACAGACCTATCAAGAAGTATCTGTCCGCCCCTTACTTTACAAAGCTCTATAATACCCAATGGTTGGACGAGTTTAAGAATAACGGAATAGTCGCAGGCGTCAAATTCTTTTGGAATACCCTTGTTACCAAAAACGTTGAAGTCTACTACCGCATAAAGCTGGCTTTGCAGCATGGCTATCAGTCCGACGGAGCTTTTTACTTTGTTTATATAGGGATTATTGCCGTACTTATCCTCACCCTTGTTTTGAAACTTGTTACAAAAAAGGATAAAATTAAATATTTATGGAAAAATTATATGGGTGGTTGCGGGTGTATTATACATGTTATAAATATCTCAGATAAATCAAGATTTGATTATTATATAGAATGTCTTAATGTAATGTTAGATCAAAATAAAAATCATAGGGATGCTCCGATAATTATCTTCGGGAATAAATTTAATGATAAAATTGAATTCGAACCCGAAGAAATACTAGAAAAAGTAAATTTCCCTCCGGAAATATCCCCAATCATAATAAAAGGAAATGTAAAGTCAGGAGAAGGATTAACAGATAT
>JAFPRD010000240.1:0-6208 GCA_017401005.1 Lachnospiraceae bacterium | reverse complement strand
CTGTATCCTACATACTCTCCGTTTACCCAAAGAGCGAAGGCGCTCTCCACGCCCTCGAAGGATATGATAAAGCTTTCCTTTTTGGATATCTCTGAGAGCTCAATAGATTTTACATAGCTTCCGACAGGGTTGAAGTTCATAGGCACCTCGCCGGGTTCGCATTCTTCTCTTCCGTCAAAGGGATACTGAAGATTGACATACTGCGGCTTGTCGTACCCTTCCATCTGAATATGAGCCGGTACCCTTATATCATCCCAGCCGCTTGTGTCATACCCTTCGGCGTAAAAGCCTCCCGATACCTCGTCGGGATTCTTTGAATACTTAAACTTCCAAAGGCCGTCAAGGCTTATTACCTCACCGGTCTTTTCCGTAAAAAGAGTTGTATGGTCGGAATGCCCCGGAAGCTTGTTTTCGGAGAAAAACTCCGGATCTGCCAATTTGTTAAAATCTATCATAACTGTCCTCACATCGTTTATAGTACTAAATCTGATTTAACGCATTCTCTATATCTGCGATAAGATCCTTTTTATCTTCAAGTCCGCATGACATTCTTACAAGACCTGCGGGGATACCTGCCTGGGCGAGCTGTTCGTCGCTCATCTGTCTGTGGGTAGAGGTTGCGGGATTGAGGCAGCAGGTTCTTGCATCAGCAACATGTGTCTCGATTGCCGCTAACTTCAGCCCTTTCATGAATTTCTGTGCCGCATCTCTTCCGCCCTTAAGTTCAAAGCTTACTACGCCGCATCCGCCGTTAGGAAGATACTTCTGTCCAAGCTCGTAATAAGGATCTGACTTAAGTCCGGGATAGTTGACCTTTACAACTTTAGGATGCTTTTCAAGGAACTCCGCAACAGCCTGTCCGTTTTCAACATGTCTGGGCATACGAACATGAAGTGACTCAAGTCCGAGATTTAAGATAAATGCATGCTGAGGAGACTGGATGGATCCAAAGTCTCTCATAAGCTGTGCTGTAGCCTTTGTGATGAAGGCTCCTTCTTTACCGAACTTCTCTGCGTATGTGATCCCGTGGTAAGATTCGTCGGGAGTGCAAAGTCCGGGGAACTTGTCGGCATGTGCCATCCAGTCAAACTTTCCGGAATCTACGATAGCTCCGCCTACAGCGGCGCCGTGTCCGTCCATATACTTTGTTGTTGAATGTGTAACGATATCAGCTCCCCACTCGATAGGTCTGCAGTTTACGGGAGTGGGGAATGTATTGTCTACGATAAGAGGTACGCCATGTGCATGTGCAGCCTTAGCAAACTTCTCAATATCAAGTACAGTAAGAGCGGGGTTTGCGATAGTCTCTCCGAAAACGGCTCTTGTATTGTCCTTAAATGCCGCGTTAAGCTCCTCTTCAGAAGCTGTAGGGCTTACGAAGGTAACTTCGATTCCCATCTTTGCCATAGTAACAGAGATAAGATTAAAGGTTCCTCCGTAGATGGATGAAGATGCTACGATGTGGCTTCCGCATTCACAGATATTAAAGAGAGCGAAGAAGTTTGCCGCCTGCCCGGATGAAGTAAGCATCGCAGCAGTTCCGCCTTCAAGAGCAGCGATTTTTGCCGCAACATAGTCATTGGTGGGGTTTTGAAGCCTGGTGTAGAAATATCCGCTGGCCTCTAAGTCAAATAGCTTACCCATATCTTCGCTGGTGTCATATTTAAACGTTGTTGACTGAACTATAGGAATCTGTCTGGGCTCTCCGTTGCCGGGTCTGTATCCGGCCTGTACACATTTGGTGTTGATAGTGTAGTTTTCCATAAAATCTCCTCTTTGTCTGTATTTTACGGGAAATAAATACCCGTTATTTTTCAATTCTTTTAATATGTTTAAAGTTCTTATTTTATTTTTATCTTATTTTATCTTATTTTATCTTGACGACTTTTTCATATCGGCCTTGTTTTCGTACATTTTTTTATCAGCCTTTGAGTAGGCATCGTTAAAGCTCTCTTCACTCTCCCACATGGAGTAACCGATGGCAAATGTATAATCCGTCCCGATCATTTCAAGACGCATTTTAGCGATCATATCCTCAACGTCTTTCTCCTCGACTCCCCTCGCTATAACAGTAAACTCATCCCCACCCGTTCTGTATAAGGTGCATCCGGGATCTATACTCGATACAATAATATCCGCTGTCTTTTTTAGCGCCTCATCTCCGGCCAGATGGCCCTTATTGTCGTTTATCTTTTTAAGGTCGTTAAGGTCGATGGACAAAACGGCGCATCTTCCCTTGCTTCTTGCCTTTTTAAGGTCGGCTTTAAAGATTGTACGGTTAAAAGCTCCGGTAAGCAGATCGTATTTAAAGTACTCTGTGTGGATACACAGGTAGTAGAATACGGTGGCCAGCGACATAAAGGAAACAAGTATGCCCCAGACTCCGAACACAGTTTCAATTGCAGTCGCTCCGACGGCAAGGATCGTAGTGATAATAAGGATCACGGCTTCCGATACGCGCCTGTTCTTTGCCCATATCCTGATGGAGTAAACAATAATAATCAATCCGTAGATAATGCTGACTATATGAGGTGTGTAGCTTAAAGGTCCCCGGCGAAAAGCACCATCTTCGTCGTACCAGAATACCCACTGTGAGAAGAAGGAAGTAACCGTAATAAAGAACGCAACAAGAAAAGGAACCTGAAGAATCATCTTTCTCCAGTCTCCCAGGAAATTGGTCCTATACACCTTGCGATCCCTCATAGCTATTTCCATGAGCCTGACAAGTATTCTGATCCTTAAATTGTAGCCCAAAAAAACAACGATCGCATGGAAAAGGTTACCGTATTTTATCACAGTAAGCTGATAGTCCATGTTGTCTATAACAAGGAGCAAAGCTATACTGACCAGGACCGGATAAAACAGCCTTGATACGTCTCGCTCATATGCATCGTTAAGTCTCAGCGTCACAAATAAAAAAATAAGTGTACAAATAGGTATGAAATTTATCAGCACTAAATCTTTTATTGTCTCATACATGTTTACTTCCACCTGCTTTTTTATAATACCATGCATTTGCCTTTATCTCAATCAGACTCCCCCAAAATCTTCCCTATGACAAGTACAAAAAGCTTCTCAAAAAGTATGCTCACAAGTACGACTATAACCGTCCATGCAAGAAGATCGTCCGTCGCAAGGTAGGTCTTTGCAAGATAGAGCTTTCGGCCAATGGAAAAATGCGGCGTTCCGATCACCTCTGCGGCAATTCCCGCCTTCCATGCTATTCCCGCGCATAGTGAGGTGCTTGACTTTATCTGAGGAGCGATACTCGGAAGAAAGATTTCCTTAAGCGCCCTCGGATAAGATAATTTTTCAAGCTTTGCCAGATCCGTAAGAGACTTATCAAGTCCCTCTATTGCAGTAAGCGTATTTTGGTACATGATGGGAAGAACGATCAAAAAGGATATAAATACAGAAAGCCTCGCAGGCGAGAGCCATACCAGACAGATAACAACAAAAGAAGCAACAGGCACTGATTTTATGCAGGCCATATAGGGCCATAAGAAAATCTTTACGGCTTTATATCTTGCGGCAAGGCAGGCAAGGATAAGCCCTAATACAATGCCAAGTAAAAAACCTCCGAATATATGTAGTAAGCTAAAGCCCACAGCAGTTAAAAAGCCGTCTTCACGCCAAATGAAAAAGAGCCTTTTTAAGACCTGCCATGGGCCCACAAGCAGAATATCGCTATCCACCAAAAGCGCCACCAGCTGCCAGAGAAGCAGCGCGGTGGCTATTGATAAAGCTTTATAAAGAATAGATTTTTTTTCGGATGTTTTCTTGTCCTTCATAATCTGTTATTTGCTGAAATAGAAGTCGTCTGCAGGAAGCTGTCCGCCGACACTTGCAGGGTTTAATCCGTAAAGCGCGCTTAAGTATCCCTCGAGATAAGTCTTGAGCTCATCCCCCGTCTTGCAGGTTAAGTTGCATCCCGGAAGTGCTTTCTGCGCTATGGCAGCCTTTGCAACGATGCCGTACTTTTCGATAAGAGCCGCTGCCTCCTCTGTATTTTCATTTGCGAAGGCAACTGAAAGCTCATACTCCTTAAGGAAATTCTCTATAACCTTTGGATGGCTTTCTACGAATTCTTTTCTTGCCAAAACTACTCCGGTAACAATGTTTCCGCCTTCGGAAGCCTCGCTCCATGCGTCATTAAGATCAAGAACAGGCTTAAGTCCCTCTACCTGAGCACAGGCGGCGGTAACAAAGGGCTGGGGAAGAACAGCTACTGCGGCTTCATCTGCCTTGATATATGAAAGAGCCTCGGTTGTATCAGCGCACCAGATTACCTCAATATCCTTGTCAAAATCAAGGCCGTTCTTGGAAAGGATATATCTTACCGTAAACTCGGGTACGGCGCCCTCTCCGGTCATATAAATCTTCTTTCCGGCAAGATCTGAAACTGCAGCGATACTGTCATCTTTGGCTACTACATTAAGCACACCAAGATTACATGTGGCAAGTACCACAACTCCTCCCTCTGTCTTGTTGTAAATAACTGAGGCAAGGTTTGAGGGGATGCAGGCTATATCAAGCTCTCCCTTTGCAATGGGCGCAACAAACGCCGATGCGTCAGTAGCCAGCTCGCCAAACTCATAATTGCACAATGACTGTCCGTTTGTGGCATCCTCCATGATTTTTACCATACTCATAGCGGTAGGTCCGCTCATAGCTCCGACTTTGACCAAAGTTTCATCTTTTTTGCTACCGCATCCCGAGAGCATTCCGCAGACAAGAGTGACCATGCAGACTGCGGAAAGTACCTTAGCCATTATTCTTTTTTTCATTCTCTTTTCCTTCTTTTCCTACTATCTTATCCGGCTTAAGCCGTATTTAACTTTTTAAAGGAAGGGCAGATTATGCCTTTTCCATATCGATATCCGCCGCCGAATAATTGTCAAGATTTTCAGCGATCTTCCTGTCATCGGCCTTTGAGATCATATCGTCTCTGTATCTCTTTGCGGAAACCTCCTTGCTGTACGCGCTGGGACCGCCTACGCAGCCTCCCTCGCACACCATTCCCTCGATAAAGTTCTCCGGGAGCTTTCCGGCTCTCATTAAAAGAAGGGCTTTCTTGCATTCTAAGATTCCGTCGGCCTTGTATACCGAGGGAGTCTCTTCGCATCCCATCTCTTTCATACTCTCAAGGACAGCCGCAGTAACGCCTCCTGCATTTCCGAATCTCTTTCCGTAGACGGAAGCCTGCTGGGTATAAGGATTATCGCAAGGCTCCAGTCTTACGCCCTTTGCACGCATTATAGCACGTATCTCGCTGTATGTAAGAACATAGTCTGCGTTTCCTTCGATATTTTCATCCACGATCTCGGACTTTTTGGCAATACAAGGTCCGATAAATACGACAACAGCTCCGGGATTATCTCTCTTTATCATTCTCGAAGTTGCGCACATAGGGCTTACCGTATTTGAGATAAGTCCTTCAAGATCCGAGAAATGTCTCTTTATAAAGTTTACAAATGCAGGGCAGCAGCTTGTAACTTTATTCTTTCCTTCTTTAACTGCTTCAAGCCACTCCTTTGCCTCGGCGTAAGCGGTCATATCCGCTCCGACTCCGACCTCGTAAAATCCGTCAAAGCCGATTTCCTTCATCGCCTTTTCCCAGCTTGCAAAGCCTCTGTCCGGTCCAAACATTCCTTCCGAAGCAGGTGCTACGATAGCGTAAACCTTCTTGTCCGACTTTAGTGCTTCAATAACCGGTACTATAAAGGTCTTTGATCCGATTGCGCCGAAGGGGCAGCTGTGGATACACTTTCCGCATCTGATGCACTTGCTCTCGTCGATAACGGAGATACCGTCCTCGTCATAACTGATAGCGCCGACAGGGCAGGAATTCTTACAAGGTCTTACAAGATGCGCAATAGCGTTGTAAGGGCAGGCCTCAGCACATCTTCCGCACTCCTTACATTTCTGTGCATCGATATGTGAACGGTCTCTTCCCGGCTCAACGGCGCCGAATCTGCAGGCGTTGACGCAGGCCTTACCCATACAGTTCTGGCAGTTTTCGGTAACGGTATAGCTGGAGATCGGACAGTCCTCACAGGCCGATCTGATAACCTGGATTATATTTTTCTCGCTGTTTCCGGAAAGAGTCCTTCCGATGGCAAGCTCTATTCTTTCTCTTGTAATCTCCCTTTCTCTGTAGATACAGCACCTGTACTGGGGCTTGGGGCCTTTGTGCAGCTTATAGGGG
>JAFPRD010000239.1:0-1964 GCA_017401005.1 Lachnospiraceae bacterium | reverse complement strand
GACCCACTGCTTCGCGGGAGAGCTTGTTGAGGCCGGAGCAACCTGCTATAAATACGAAGGCGGTTTCCTCCACGCAAAAGGCCTTATTGCGGACGACGAGGTATACACCTACGGAACGGCAAATATGGACATTCGCTCCTTCGCCCTCGACTTTGAAGTAAATGCGGTTGTCTACGACAAAGACAAGGCCCATGAAATGACGGAGATTTTCTTAAACGACGTATCCGAATGTTCCGTTATGACAAAAGAAGAATACAAAAAGCGCAAGTTTATCATCCGCTTTAAGGAGCAGATATCAAGGCTTCTTGCCCCTGTCCTTTAAAACGAAAAGCCCGCGCTTGTATTATAAAAACATATTAAGAGGAGTATTATGAAAAAATCATTTAAACACATTGCTACTTGTGCGCTTGCCTGCGCTCTTTCCCTTACAGCTCTTGCTGCTTGCGGAAACAAAAACGCATCGGGCGAGGCCGCTGACAATGCATCTTCACAGGCAGATACCGCTTCAGCGGGAAAGAACGTTTCCGATGAAAATGCAACCTACGTATCCCAGCTCGATATCGAAAAGTACATCGATATAAAGGATTATAAGGATATGGAAGTAACCGTTTCATCCTACGATGTAAGCGACGAGATGGTAGACTACTACTTTACCCAGCAGGTATCTTCACTTGCACCTTCAGTCAGCTCGGAAAAATTTATTACTGACAGAGCTGTCGCAAACGGGGACCTTATCAGCCTTGACTTCGCCGGATACAAGGACGGAGTTGCTTTTGACGGCGGTACTGCCGAAGGCTACACCCTTCTTATCGGATCCCATTCCTTCATCGACGGATTCGAGGACGGACTTATAGGCGTTAATCCCGGGGAGAGCGTAGACCTTAACCTTACCTTCCCCGAGAACTACGGCCAGGCAGACCTTGCCGGAGCCGATGTTGTATTTACCTGCAAGGTAAACGGCATCATCCCCGAGGAGGAAGTGGTTGCCCTTTTTAACGTTACAAGCGGAACCGCTGCTACCGAGGGATTCGACGGAATGAAGGCAACCTTAAAGAGCCTTATCGAGAAAAACTACGAGAGCCAGTACCAGTCAGAGCTCGAGAATGCTATCGCCGAGAAGCTCCAGGAGATGGCTGAGTTTAAGGAAGAGTTCCCGAACTCCCTCATCATCAAGTACCAGGACAACGCAAGAGAAGTACTTCAGCAGTACGCCGATATGTACCAGACTGATATCGATACCCTTGCAAGCCAGATGCTTGGAATTACCGCAGACCAGTTTATTCAGGACAACAGTTACAATCAGCTTAAGATCGACGCTGCGCTCGCATTCGTTGCAGCTAAAGAGGGCATCGAGATCGATGACAAAGAGCTCGCGGACAGGATAGATCAGTATATCACCGATTCGGGAGTAGACCCCGAGTCCGAGGAGCTTGCTTCTCTCGAGCCCTTAGAATACAAGGATTCATTTATTGCCGGAGATGCTATGGAATACTTAAAAACCGTAGTAAAGGTAAACAAATAGGAGGATTACTAAATGAGTTTTGAGAAGGAAAACGGGGCACTTGTTTGCTACCGAAATGGCGAAAAGCTCGTGATCGAGCCCTGGGGAAAAGACTCCCTCAGAGTACGCGCCACCAAGTTTGGAAAATTCACAGGAAACGACTGGGCTCTTACCGAGAAGGTACCTGCCTGCGATGCCAAGATTGAGTTTTTTGAGCGTGACCATTGGGTAGGCGACGGAACCATCGACAAGAGAGAGTATGCGTCCATCACAAACGGCCGCATCAAGGCTGAGATCAACTTTGTCGGAATCATCTCTTTCTATAGAGATGACAAGCTTATCTTAAGAGAGTATTACCGTTCATACGACGGAACGATCTCTCAGGGAAGCCGCTGCTTAAAGGTTGTAAACCGCGAGTGGAAGGGAATCATCGGCGGAAGCGATTTCTCCCTCAACGTAAAGT
>JAFPRD010000238.1:0-2596 GCA_017401005.1 Lachnospiraceae bacterium | reverse complement strand
GAGACTGACCTCTTTGGTGAGCAGGCAGTTCTTTGCGGTGGTGTTTGCGCACTTATGCAGGCAGGCTTCGAGACTCTTGTTGAGGCAGGATATGATCCCAGAAACGCTTACTTTGAGTGTATCCACGAGATGAAGCTTATCGTAGACCTTATCTACCAGTCAGGCTTCGCAGGAATGAGATATTCAATCTCCAATACCGCTGAGTACGGCGATTACATCACCGGACCCAAGATCATTACCGAAGATACCAAGAAGGCTATGAAGAAGATCCTTTCCGATATCCAGGACGGAACCTTCGCTAAGGAATTCCTTCTCGATATGTCTCCTGCAGGTAAGCAGGTACATTTCCAGGCTATGAGAAAGCTTGCTGCTGAGCATCCCGCTGAGAAGGTAGGCGAGGAAGTTCGTAAGCTCTACAGCTGGAACAACGAAGAAGATAAGCTTATCAACAACTAATTTACCCGGAGGAAAACAGTCATGGGTATGACAATGACTCAAAAGATCCTCGCCGCTGCTGCCGGTCTTCCAAGCGTGGAAGCCGGCCAGCTTATTATGGCGAAGCTTGACCTTGTTCTTGGAAACGATATCACAAGCCCCGTTGCTATAAAGGAGCTTGATAAGATGAAGGTGGAAGGCGTCTTTGACAAAGACAAGATCGCCCTTGTACCTGACCATTTCGCGCCCAACAAGGATATTAAATCTGCTGAACACTGCAAATGCGTTCGCGAGTTCGCCAGAAGAAACAAGATCACAAACTACTTCGAGATGGGTGAGATGGGTATCGAGCATGCACTCCTTCCCGAGAAAGGTCTTACCGTACCCGGAGATGTGATCATCGGCGCAGATTCCCATACTTGTACCTACGGCGCATTAGGAGCTTTCTCAACAGGCGTCGGATCTACGGATATGGCGGCCGGTATGGCAACAGGAGAAGCCTGGTTTAAGGTTCCTTCCGCAATTAAGTTTAACCTTATCGGAAAGCCTTCAAAATGGGTTTCGGGTAAGGACGTTATCCTTCACATCATCGGTATGATCGGCGTAGACGGAGCTCTTTACAGATCTATGGAGTTTACCGGACCCGGAGTAGCCGAGCTTTCTATGGACGATAGATTTACCATCTCAAATATGGCTATTGAGGCCGGCGGAAAGAACGGAATCTTCCCCGTTGATGAAAAGACTGTAGAGTACTTAAATGAGCATGCTACAAGAGATTACAAGGTATTCGAGGCTGACGAGGATGCTGCGTACGACGAAGAGTATACGATAGACTTAAGCGCCCTTCGTCCTACCGTAGCTTTCCCTCACCTTCCCGAAAATACACATACTATCGACGAGATCCACAAGATGGAGCCTATCAAGGTGGACCAGGTTGTAATCGGCTCTTGTACAAACGGACGTATCGACGATTTACGTATCGCCGCTGAAGTCCTTAAGGGAAGACATAAGACTCCGGATATGCGTCTTATCGTAATCCCTGCTACTCAGGCCGTTTATATGCAGGCGATGGAAGAAGGGCTTATTAAAACTTTTATCGAGGCGGGAGCTGTTGTTTCAACACCTACCTGCGGTCCTTGCCTTGGCGGATATATGGGCGTCCTTGCAAAGGGTGAGAGATGCATCTCTACTACGAACCGTAACTTCGTCGGACGTATGGGTCATGTTGAGTCTGAAGTATATCTTGCAAGCCCCGCAGTAGCCGCAGCCAGTGCAGTTACCGGACAGATTTCCTGTCCCTGCGAGCTTAATTAGGGAGGATTTAAGAATATGAACGCAAAAGGCAGAGTTTTTAAGTACGGAGATAATGTTGATACCGACGTTATCATCCCCGCAAGATATCTGAATTCTTCCGATCCCGAGGAACTTGCGACTCACTGTATGGAAGATATCGATACAGAGTTTGTTAAAAAGGTTAATAAAGGCGATATCATCGTTGCAAACAAAAACTTCGGTTGCGGCTCTTCAAGAGAGCATGCGCCTATCGCTATAAAGGCAAGCGGAGTTAGCTGCGTTATCGCCGAGACTTTCGCAAGAATCTTTTATCGGAACGCTATCAATATCGGACTTCCTATCATCGAGTGCCCTGAGGCTGCAAAGGCTATCGAGGCCGGGGATGAGGTTGAGGTAAACTTCGATACCGGTGTGATAACCGATGTAACGAAGAACCAGACCTTTAAGGGTCAGGCTTTCCCCGAGTTTATGCAGAAGATTATCGCTTGCGAAGGACTTGTTAATTACATCAATAGCAAGCAGTAAATTTCAAAATAATAATTATTTCAAAATTATTTTTATTTTAAAATATTAGACGGTGGGATCTATATAATATTCAACGCACACACGCCTTGCGGCTCGACCTCGCGAGCGCAGCGCAACTAAACTCGCGTATATTATAAGCTCGTTAAGTAGCGGCGTCGCTTTACGGTGTGCTTTTGAACATTATATAGAGCCCACCGTTTTTTGTTTCAGAAGAATATCAAAATTTTTTTGACTTTCATTCGCAAGAAGTTTATTGTTTTTTCAAACATTTAACTTTGTTTATTTGATATAATTAGTAAGTAAAATTAGACCCGAATAGGAGGTGCAGACAATGATAAAGATT
>JAFPRD010000237.1:0-2006 GCA_017401005.1 Lachnospiraceae bacterium | reverse complement strand
CCTATCAAGAAATTTGTCGGTCAGTACGAGCCGGAGCATTATCTTTTAAAAGAAAACGAACCGATGGCTATCGGACCCTACGCTGTTTCGAATTACTGTATGGAGTCCAAAAAGGCACATTCCGAAGCTATGAGAAATGCCAAAAAGGTTATACTTGACGTAGCTAAAGAGTTCGAGGAGATAACAGGCCAAAAGTACGGTTTCTACGAAGGCTACAGATTAGAGGATGCAGAGTTTGCAGTGGTAGCCATTGGTTCTGTTTGCGGAACCGTTAAGGATGCCGTTGATATCTTAAGAGAAAAGGGAATTAAGGCAGGTCTGCTGAAAGTAAGAGTATTCCGTCCTTTCCCCGGAGAAGAGTTTGCAGCCGCCCTTAAGGGATGCAAAGCGGTAGCCATAATGGACCGCTCTGAGAGCTATTCAACCCAGGGAGGACCCCTTGGAGCCGAGCTTACCGCAGCTATGTACAGAGCTAAATGCACAGCCGAAACCGTTAATATCATGTACGGTCTTTCGGGACGTGACGTTAAGGTCGAGGATATCGAGGGAGTATTCGATTCCTTGCAGAAGCTTGCAGCCGGTGAAATCAAGTTTGATCAGTATCCTTACTTAGGATTGAGGGAATAACCAATGGAACAATCAGTATTCAACTTTAAGGAAATACAGGAGAGGGAAGAGAGGCTTGCTCCCGGCCACAGAATGTGCGCAGGATGCGGCGGAACAATCGCAGTAAGAAACGTTTTAAAAGCCCTTCATCCCGGAGATAAAGCGGTTGTGGGTAACGCTACGGGCTGCCTTGAGGTATCAACCTACACCTATCCCTACACCGCCTACACAGACAGTTACATCCATACCGCTTTCGAAAGCGCCGGAGCTACCCTTTCGGGAGTTGAGACCGCGTTTAAGGCTTTACAAAAGCGCGGAAAGATAGATGAAACCTACAAGTTCATCACCTTCGGCGGAGACGGCGGTACATATGATATCGGACTTCAGTCCCTATCCGGAGCTATGGAAAGAGGACATGATATGGTGTACGTTTGTTACGACAACGGCGCCTATATGAACACAGGTATCCAGCGATCTTCGGCTACTCCTCAGTACGCCGATACGACGACAACCCCTTCCGGTAAATGCTCAAACGGAAAACCCCAGATCCGTAAGGATCTTGCGGGAATTATGGCGGCACATAACATCCCTTACGTTGCACAGACTACCTTTATCAGCAACTTCAAGGATCTTTACGTTAAGTCCGAGAGAGCAATCTATACAAAGGGACCTGCCTTTTTAAATATCCTCGCTCCCTGCCCGAGAGGCTGGAGATATGATACTCCGGATCTTCCGGAAATCTGTAAGCTTGCCGTTGAGACATGCTACTGGCCTTTATTTGAGGTTGTAGAGGGCAAATGGATCGTAAACTACAGACCGAAAAATAAGCTTCCACTTGAGGATTTCCTTGTTAAGCAGGGAAGATTCAAGCATCTTTTCAAACCTGAGAATCAGCATCTCATCGCTGCTTTCCAGGAAGAAGTTGACAGAAGATGGGAAGAATTACTTACTCGGAGCGATTCATGACACAGAATAACTACTATTCCGAAGAGGAATACAGAATAAAATGCGAAATCAGACGCGCCAGAGTCGAAGCTGAAAAAAAGCGTCAGCTTCGCAACAGGAAACTGTTCTTTGGCGGTCTGATTTTGCTTGCTTTATTAGCCCTTATCATTACGGGCATTGTTTTCGCCGTAAAAAGCATCGGGGGAAAAGCGGGGAGGGATATCGCGAAAGCAGGCAGTGAGCTTAATCCCGAAAAAATAGAGGGAAATATTGCGGAAACCGTAATGGAAAACTCCTCCGATATGGAGTCCGGTTTAAACGGCGTGAGTGATCTGTACGGTAATCCGGATGAGGAAATCGCTTCCCCCGAAAGCTCTTTGGGCGAAGACGTGGCAGATACTGACGGCACCTACGGAGGCGGAGTATCATTCCCTTCAAGCCTTAAGAAGAGATAT
>JAFPRD010000236.1:0-1792 GCA_017401005.1 Lachnospiraceae bacterium | reverse complement strand
TATTTTGCAGTCGCTTTGGCCCTGACCACCTGTGAGCACAGTTCCCTGTTATATGAAGGATCGTTTACCCTCTTCGTATCACATATCGGACGGATAAAATAGTAGTAGAGTTTATCCGTTACAACTTTCTTGTCAGTATACAGATGATACTGGTAAACGTAATCCTCTTCTTCGTCTTTTATCTTTTTGAAGCTTCCGCCCGATACCTTTGCATAAGGCTTCGGACCCTTGTTGAGATACTGCTCGATATCTTCGATCGGCGTTTCGCTCCTGTACACCCAATACTGCTTAACGCAGTCATCGTGTTTCCATTCAAGAGCTATCATAGTGGGATCTGCTTCGTAGAACCCGAAATGCTGTACAGTATCCGCTGTTGTCTTATTATAAACGCCTTCCCATCTGGCACCCGGAGTACTGCCCGTCTTTGATACCGCGCGAACCGCATAGTAGAACTCCTTCTCGGGAGCAAAGGAATTGTACTGCATCGCATATACGGGTGTATCCGGAAAGTCTTCATCGGTGATCTTGAGCAGATCAAGTGCATTAAGCTGATATGTCTTGATCTTCTTGTATACACCATTCTTCTTATCGCTTCGAAGAAGATCGTATCCTTTGATATCTTTTTCATCCGAAAGTCCATAGAAGAACACCATTCCGCTCTTTGCGCATGTTCCGGTGTCCTTAACATGCAGGTATACTTTTTCCCACTCAAATTCCCCGGGATCTTTCTCATTGATGCGCTTCCAATGGATATCGGCACGCTGTTTATTCATAGTGTTCGAATTCTTCTTCGCATCATTACTGTCATAGATAACCCCGGCAATATCCACTACATAACATAACTCGGGACCGTTCTTGCAGTTTATGACATTTGAAGGAGCTGATACAGCAACAAGTCCGTTAACAAAAGCAACCGTCCTGATCCTTCCGAACGCGGCTTTGCCTGTAGCTATCTCCGGTTCATTCTTTGTATAGAAAACCTGTACAGCCTTGGTAGTCTTCTTCTTAACGGGATAATCCCCTATGGAATACATATCATCAAAACTGTAGTCACTGCTCCAGTCATCGTTAAATCCTTCGGTAACCTTACCACCGTTTTCCTTGTTGACCTTGGCGATCTGAACTCTGTAAGCCATGGAACTGCTGGACTTGGGCTGCGTACATTTGATATCATATCCCGGCTGCATCTCTAAGAAATAAGGTGCAACGGGAGAAATGTATTTATCAACTACCGTACCGGCTGCATCATAACATTCAAGCATGTACAGCATTGAGGTATCCAGGATATTATCACCGTCAAGAGCAACATCAAGAGTTGCCGCCTTGGAAGACGCAGGATCTGTCGCAGGCTGCTTGCTCTTGTCAAGCGGCCAGCGCTGTACCTGCCTGTATCCCGTTTCGGAAGATGAATCTTCTATCATCTCGTACAGTTTGTACTTCTTATATGTCTTCTGCTTTTCATCCTTGCCGTTTGGTGCCCACGTAACTTTTATCTGCAGATTTGGGGTCACGGTAGCACTCATCTTGATATCTTTATAACCGTCCTTCCACTCCGAAGCAGTGTCTTCATGAATGGAGCTTGCGGGTATGTCAAAAGTCGCTTCTATATTTTCGGGAACGGGCTGATCCTTGTCATCTCTTGTCCATCCCAAGATACCGAAGTGCAGGTCTGACTCTATCTCACCTTCCCATGTATATTCTCTTCCGAGAAATACCGTGTAATCGCCTTCCGACCGAAGAGGCACTTCTTCTCCATACTCATTGTACATATGGTAAAGAGAAACCTCGGAAC
>JAFPRD010000235.1:0-3881 GCA_017401005.1 Lachnospiraceae bacterium | reverse complement strand
CTGGCTGATGCGTGTGAAAGAGAGTGGGTAACTCCGCTTCCGTCTCCGATGATAAAGAGTCCGGGATAATTGCACTCAAGACGCTCGTTAAGCTTAACTTCCATATTGTAGAACTTGACTTCCACGCCGTAGAGAAGAGTATCGTCGTTGGCAGTACCGGGAGCGATACGATCAAGGGCGTAGATCATCTCGATGATGCCGTCAAGGATTCTCTTGGGAAGAACAAGGCTGAGGTCGCCGGGAGTGGCAGCAAGTGTGGGCTGTATTGTTCCCTCGTCAATACGCTTCTGGTTACTTCTTCTTCCTCTCTCAAGGTCGCCGAAACGCTGTACGATTACACCGCCTCCGAGCATATTTGAAAGTCTTGCGATTGACTCACCATATCCGTTTGAATCCTTAAAGGGCTCAGAGAAATGCTTTGCAACAAGAAGAGCGAAGTTTGTATTGTTTGTCTTCTTGGAAGGATCCTCGAAGCTGTGTCCGTTAACGGTAACGATTCCGTTGGTGTTTTCGTTAACAACGATACCGTTGGGGTTCATACAGAACGTTCTTACGGCATCCTCAAACTTTGCGGTTCTGTAAACGATCTTTGACTCGTAGAGCTTGTCTGTAAGGTGGGAGAAGATTTCAGCGGGGATCTCAACTCTGACACCGATATCAACACGGTTTGAGCTTGTGGGGATACCCATCTTTTGGCATACGCTCTCCATCCACTTAGATCCGCTTCTTCCTACGGAAACGATACACTTTTTGCACTCGGCAAACTCTCCGTCGCCGTAGATAACCTTATATCCGCCCTCTGTCTGCTCGATATCGCTTACGGGGGTCTTAAACTTGAAGTCTACCTTGTCTTTAAGCTCATCATAGAGCTTTCCGAGAACAATATAATTGATATCTGTTCCGAGATGTCTTACGGAAGCGTCGAGAAGAGTAAGCTTGTTCTGCATGCAGAGCTTCTTGAATTCACTTCCTGCGGTTGAGAACATATGGGTATTCTCGCCACCGTGGGATACGTTGATCTCGTCAACGTAATTCATAAGTTCGAGAGCCTTCTGCTTTCCGATATACTCGTGAAGAGTTCCTCCGAAATCGTTTGTGATGTTGTATTTACCGTCGGAGAAAGCTCCCGCTCCTCCAAATCCGTTCATAATAGCACAGGTCTTACACTTGATGCAGGATTTAACCTTGTCACCGTCTATAGGGCAATGACGCTCCTCAAGGGGGTAACCTGTCTCAAATACAGCAACCTTAAGGTTGGGTGCCTTTTTTGTGAGCTCGTATGCGGAGAAAATACCTCCGGGACCCGCTCCTATAATTATTACGTCATATTTCATATCAATAACTCCTTACATTAGTTTTCTTCAAAATATATTAGCGGCTCTCAAGGGCCTGTCTTATGTCTTCTTTCATAGCAAGCACTGCAGCTCTTGATGCATCCGCATATCCGGTCTCGCCGTAGGATGAATAAGCCTCCTGCTGGTATGCCGCGATGATTCCTCTTGAGGAATTGATGATTGCTCCGAGACCATCCTCATTAAAGAAATGGACAAGGTCGGCGCCCTTTCCTCCCTGCGCTCCGTATCCGGGAACGAGGATAAAGGACTTAGGCATAACCTTTCTAAGAAGCTTTCCCTGCTCGGGATAGGTAGCTCCCACAACTGCTCCGACGTAGCTATAGGAATCTCCCATAAGCTCTGCTCCCCACTCGGCAACTTTCTCTCCGACAAGCTCGTAAAGAGGCTTTCCGTTAATACTCTGATCCTGGAACTCGCCGCTTGAAGGGTTTGAGGTCTTTACAAGCACGAAAATACCCTTTTTCTCTTCAGCGCAGACTTTGATAAAGGGCTTAACTCCGTCGGATCCAAGGTAAGGGTTTACCGTAACGAAATCCTCGTCAAATCCGAAGAAGCTGTTCCCTCCGACGGAAACCTTTCCGAGATGTCCGACAGCGTATGCCTCGGATGTGGATCCGATATCACCTCTTTTAATATCGCCGATAACGACAAGACCTTTTTCCTTGCAGTAATCCACAGTCTTTTTAAAAGCAACAAGTCCGGGGATTCCGAACTGTTCATACATCGCGATCTGAGGCTTCACGGCGGGAACAAGGTCGCAGATTGCATCAACGATTCCTTTGTTGTACTGCCAGATGGCTTCCGCTGCACCCTCAAGAGTTTCACCAAACTCTGCAAACGCCTTTTTCTGTATATATTCAGGCACGAATTTCATCATAGGATCCAGTCCTACTACGATGGGTGCCTGTGTTTTTTCGATTTTGGAAATAAGCTTGTTTATCATATTAAATCCTTTATATATAATATATTTCTTGATTGTTGCGGCATAAACTTTGAGCTTATCTTGTCATAAGAAATGCCTGTTCTCTGAGAGCCTCCTCATCATTGGGATAGCCTGTAAGATACGCGCTCATAAGAGCCTGAGCCTTTTTGAATTCACCGAGGTATTCGTATGCCACGATCTCGTTGAAGCTAAGGCTTTTCATGCAGCTCGCATCACCGGTCTGCATGCCCGCCTGAATATTTTCAAGCGCTCCCTCGTAGTCCCCCATAGCCATCTTGCAAAGAGCAAGCTGGTTATACACCGGCGCGGATTTAGGGTTGCGCGCCAGGTAGCTTTCGTAAACATTAGAAGCGTAATTGTACTCTCCCACGGCCTCGTAGGCCTTGCCGAGATACAAAGAACTCTCCGCGTCGGAACCGTCCGCGCTTCTTGCTTCCTCCAAGGAAACAGCGGCGGTTTGGTATTCACCGAGATAGTAATATATCTTTCCCTCGTTTTTGGCGGTAAGGTTCTTGCCACCCCTTTCAAGCGCCGCGCGAAGATACTCCTCGCCGGCCTGCCTGTATCCGCTCTCCGAGAGGGCTCCGTAGATATTAATGATCATCTCTATATCTCCCGGTGCCATGCCCACTGCCTTGTCGAAATCATCTACCGCAAGAGTATAGGCATCCTGCTTAAGTCTGACTTTTCCGCGAAGATAGTAGGCTGTAGGGTCATCTCTTAAATCGATTATGGAGGAGTAGGCCTCTTCGGCGTTTTCATACTCTTCCAGCCCGATATAAGCATCAGCCAGATAGTAATTGATATCAAAATCAACATCAGCCAGCAGTCCGTCGGATAACCTCAGGGACTCCAGGAAAGCGTCTCTGGCCTCCTCGTAGGACGTTTGTCCGAGATAGGCGATACCTCTTCCTCTTTCGATAAGCCTTAAGTTCTCTCCGGCCTCCTGTGCCTCGTCAAAAAGAGCCAGCGCATCACTGTACTGCAATGCGCTGATCTGCTGCATTCCCTCTTCAGTTTTTGAATTAACTCCGCCGCAGCCCGTAAGCACAAGGCACAGGGCCGCAGCAAGAGTAAAAAGTACAGATTTTTTCATAAGCTGAATGCGAAAAAAGAATTATAACTGTGAAGTGCAGTGAGGGCAGCGGGTAGCTTCGATATTGATCTCGCTGCGGCAGTAAGGGCACATCTTGGTTGTAGGTGCGGTCTCTTCCTCTTCGGTTTTCTTTTTCTCAGCAAGCTTCTTTATAGCGTTGATTCCCTTGATAAGGAAGAAAAGCGCAACTGCGGTAATGAGGAAAGAAATAACCGCTGAGATAAAGTTACCGAATGCAAATACGGGGTACTCTACGTTTAATCCCATATTTCTCATAAGGGTAACCCAAGGAAGTTTAACAGCGAGATTCATTCCGTCAAATCCGAATCCGCCGAAGATAGTGTTGATAAAAGGATTGAGAATATCATTTACAAGTGAATTGACAATTGCGGTGAAGGCTCCGCCGATGATGATACCGACTGCCATATCAAGGACGTTGCCTCTTGTGATAAACTCTTTAAACTCCTTAAAAATACCCGTTTTCTTT
>JAFPRD010000234.1:0-3334 GCA_017401005.1 Lachnospiraceae bacterium | reverse complement strand
CCCGTGGGAGAGGTATTTACATCCCCCGTGCTTAAGGGAACAAACGGAAAGCTCCACGTAAGCCGCGTATTCCTTAACGGACTTGAGTTCAGAAACCTTGAGATTGATTTTAAGGATGGTATGACCTACAAGTCATCCTGCTCCAACTACAAGACGGAAAAAGAGAATAACGATTATATTTCCGAAAATATCCTTTTCAGACACAAGACTCTACCCATCGGTGAATTTGCTATCGGAACCAACACCACAGCATACACTGTTGCGAGAAAGTACGGAGTAGAAGGTAAGCTTCCCATTCTCATAGCAGAGAAAACCGGACCTCACTTCGCTGTTGGCGATACATGCTATTCACATGCTGAGGATATAAAGGTTTACAATCCGGATAAAAAGGAAATCGTATCCCGTACCAACGAGGTTGCGGAACTTCGACATACAGATCCTGCAAAGGCATACTTTAACTGCCACACAGACATTACGATCCCTTATGATGAACTGGGCGATATCGTTGCGGTAGCGGAAGACGGAACAAGAGAGTACATTATTAAAGAGGGAAGATTCGTTGTTCCCGGAAGCGAGAAGCTTAACGAAGCGCTTGATTAATTATTTGTTAAACAACTGAGCAAAAGATACTTTTTCTAAAAAATTTACGGAGGCATTACAAATGAGCGGAAAAGTTGGTATTGTAATGGGCAGTGATTCGGATATGCCCATCATGGCAAAAGCTGCCGATATCTTAGAGGAGCTTGGCATCGAGTATGAGATGACCATCATCAGCGCACACAGAGAGCCCGATGTGTTCTTTGAGTATGCAAAGAGCGCGGAGAGCAAAGGATTCAAGGTGATTATCGCCGGAGCCGGAATGGCCGCCCATCTTCCCGGTATGTGCGCGGCTATCTTCCCCATGCCCGTTATCGGAATCCCTATGCACACCACATCACTCGGAGGAAGGGATTCGCTTTATTCAATCGTTCAGATGCCTTCGGGAATACCCGTTGCAACCGTAGCTATTAACGGCGGCGCAAATGCCGGTCTTCTTGCTGCGAAGATCCTTGCGACAAGCGATGAGGCTCTTTTGCAGAAACTTAAGGACTACTCAGCAAAGCTTAAAGATCAGGTTGTTGCAAAGGATAAGAAGTTACAGGAAATCGGATACAAAGAGTATCTCAATAAATAAAGAGGAGAAAAGTAATGGCATTAGATTACAAACAGTCAGGTGTTGACATCGAGGCCGGCTACAAGTCGGTTGAACTTATGAAGGAGTACGTTAAGGGCACAAATCGTCCCGAAGTACTCGGCGGAATCGGAGGCTTCTCCGGAGCATTCTCCGCAAACGCTTTCAAGGATATGGAAGAGCCCATTCTTCTCTCCGGAACAGACGGCGTAGGAACCAAGATCAAGCTTGCGTTTTTACTTGATAAGCACGACACAATCGGAATCGACGCAGTTGCAATGTGCGTAAACGATGTTGCCTGTGCAGGCGGTGAGCCTTTATTCTTCCTTGACTATATCGCCTGCGGCAAGAACTATCCCGAAAAAATCGCAGCTATCGTTAAGGGCGTTGCGGAAGGCTGCAAGCAGTCAGGCTGCGCACTCATCGGCGGCGAGACCGCAGAGCATCCCGGACTTATGCCCGAGGATGAGTACGACGTTGCAGGATTCTCTGTAGGCGTTGTTGACAAGAAGGATCTTATTACCGGCGAGAACATTAAGCCCGGTGATACCCTTATCGGAATCGCATCAAGCGGCGTTCACTCAAATGGATTCTCTCTTGTAAGAAAGATCTTTGATATGACAAAGGAGAGCCTTGATACATATTATGACGAGCTTGGAACCACTCTCGGCGAAGCGCTTCTTGCGCCTACCATCATCTATGTTAAGGCTATGAAGGCTATCAAGGATGCGGGCGTTAAGGTTAAGGGCTGCAGCCACATCACAGGCGGCGGATTCTATGAGAACATTCCCAGAATGCTTCCCGAAGGCGTTCGCGCACAGGTTGAAAAGAACAGCTACGAAGTTCCCGCCATCTTTAAGCTTATGCAGAAGAAGGGCCAGGTTGAGGACCACATGATGTACAATACCTACAATATGGGTCTCGGAATGGTACTTGCAGTTGATCCCGCAGATGTAGACAAGACTATGGAAGCAATTAAGGCAGCAGGCCAGAAGGCTTATGTAGTTGGTAAGACCGTAGCCGGTGAAAAGGGTGTTGATATATGCTAAAAGTAGTTGTCTGCGTATCCGGCGGAGGAACCAATCTGCAGGCTATAATTGATTCTATTGCCGACGGAAGGATTACAAATACCGAAATAATCGGAGTTATCTCCAACAATTACGGAGTTAAGAGCTTAGAGAGAGCCGAAAAGGCGGGAATCCCCGCTTTCGTCCTCTCTCCAAAGGATTATTCCGAAAGAAGCGAATTTAACAAGGCGTTTTTAGATAAGGTGAAGGAACTTAATCCCGATCTTGTCGTACTTGCGGGATTTCTTGTAAGGATACCTGAGGAATTCGTTAAGGAATACTCTAACAGGATCGTAAACATCCATCCTTCCCTTATACCTTCATTTTGCGGAGTGGGATATTACGGACTAAAAGTACATGAAAAGGCTCTTGAGAGAGGCGTTAAGATTACCGGCGCCACGGTACACTTCGTAAATGAAGGCATGGACGAAGGCCCCATCATCGCCCAAAAGCCCGTTGCGGTTGAGGACGGAGATACGCCCGAAATTCTTCAGCGTCGCGTCATGGAACAGGCCGAGTGGGTCATCCTCCCCAAGGCCATCGACGACATCGCCAACGGCCGCATCAAAGTCGTCGGCACCAGAGTCATTTCCGCAAAATGACCCCCCAACTCCGTCCCCCTGTGTTATTTTTTTGACCCCCGGGGACGGGGTTGCTGTGTCATTTTTTACAGCGTAGCTATCAAAGCTACGCTTTTTTTTGCCTTAAAATGACCCCCGGGGACGGGGTTGGGGGTTCATTGTGACACAGGGGGACGGGGTCATTTTTCCATTCGTCACTAAAAAAAGCTGTTTGTCCCAAGGCGCTTGAAATAACCGAAGGGTACGAGTATATTCTATTGTGGCAATAATGAAAAAGACATCTGAGTAAAAATGAAGTAGATATTCATCAAAAGGAGAGAAAAGATGAGCAAGCTTATCAACAAAAACATCATTAAAGCGATGACAATCGGAATCTCAGCTGTAATGGCTACAAGTTCCATGAATCTTTCGGCTTTTGCCGCAAACGAAGGCGCCGAGCCTGAGACAAAGGAACCTGTTACGCAGGAAAATGCTGCAGTAACAAAATCAGCTCTTACAGAGACCCTTGAGAATAT
>JAFPRD010000233.1:0-1848 GCA_017401005.1 Lachnospiraceae bacterium | reverse complement strand
CCGCCTTCTCCGTTTCGATGCATAAGAGCTTCGAAATAATTAAATATGGTGCCATAGCCAAGCGGTAAAGCGTGGGACTGCAACTCCCTGATCCCCAGTTCAAATCTGGGTGGCACCTGCAATCGCTATTCATAGCGAAAATCGAAAAGATACGTTCCTCATGTTTGCATGTCGGAACGTATTTTTTGATTTTCGCTGGTAAGCGATTCTATCTTTCATGAGCAGGGCAGTCACGACAGCGACGGTAGAGTCTCGTGCGTAAGACCGTGTCAGCTTGCTGAACACGGGCTATGCACGAAGCGTGCCCTGCGAATGGGTGATAGAATTGCTTTGAATAGCGTATAATACTCCCTACCTCTTATACTCCCTAACAGCAGTCTCATATAGATTGTTGCCTTTTGAATCAACAACTACAATCACCGGAAAATCAACAACTTCCAGCTTTCTTATGGCTTCGGCTCCCAGGTCTTCATAACAGACGATTTCAGATTCTTTTATGCATTTTGAGAGCAGCGCACCCGCTCCTCCCACAGCCGCAAAGTATACTGCGTGGTTTCTTTTTACCGCATCAATGACTTCCGGAGTCCGCTTCCCTTTTCCTATCATTGCCGTCAATCCGAGGTCCAAAAGCCTCGGAGCATATTTATCCATACGGCTTGCGGTTGTAGGGCCTGCGGAACCTATGGGGCGGCCTTCTCTTGCGGGAGAGGGTCCCATATAGTAAATAGCGGCGTTTTCTATATTTATGGGAAGGTCTTTTCCCTCATTAAGGAGCTCATCCATCCTTTTATGAGCCGCATCCCGGGCAACATACATTTCTCCGGAGAGATAGACGTAGTCTCCGGCGGTTAATCCGTCCGCAATCTCTTTTGTTATAGGAAGAGTTAATTTCTTATCCATTTGTTATTTTTCCTGTTTTATAGTGAAGATTTCTCGTCGCTTCGTGACCTCGGAATGACATTTTCCATTACAATTCTCGTGTAACGTGTCTGTTTACATGGCAGCAGATGTTCACTGCAACGGGAAGTCCGGCTATATGAGTCGGATATGTGTTTATATTGACCGCAAATGCGGTGATCCTTCCGCCAAGGCCTCCCGGTCCGATTCCGAGACCGTTTATCTTTTCAAGCATCTCTTTTTCCAGGTCTTTTACCCATTCGGGACGGTCGGTATCATCATTCTTTTCTCTCGTAAGCGCCTGTTTTGCCATAATAGCGGATTTTTCGAAAGTTCCGCCGATTCCCACACCCACCACCATCGGCGGGCAGGCATTCGGTCCGGCATCCTTAACTGCCGTTAGTATGGCATTTTTAACGCCTTCTATACCTTCGGCGGGTTTTAACATAAAGATCCGGCTCATATTCTCGGATCCGAATCCCTTGGGAGCAACCGTGATCTTTATCTTGTCCCCCGGAACTATGGAAGTATGAAGTACCGCAGGTGTGTTATCCTTTGTATTTTCGCGGATTATCGGGTCGCTTACCACTGATTTTCTAAGGAAACCTTCTTCATAACCCGCCTTTACTCCGGCATTTACGGCATCAAAAAGTGCACCTCCTATAAGGTGCACCTCCTGCCCTATCTCCATAAATACCACAGTCATACCCGTGTCCTGGCAGATAGGGATCATATCGTTTTTAGCTATGGAAAGATTTTCCTTTAATTGACCGATTATCTTTCTTCCAAGCGGAGATTCTTCGCATTTTTCAGCATTATCAAAGCATTCAAGCATGTCATCCGAAAGCCCGTAATTTGCCTCGATGCACATCTCCTTTATGTTTTCCGTTACTGAATCAACACTTATCTCTCTCATATTTTATTTATATAAGTATCTGACTTAATTCTCTT
>JAFPRD010000232.1:0-1573 GCA_017401005.1 Lachnospiraceae bacterium | reverse complement strand
GAGGATGCCCCGACGGATTTATTATAAAGAACAGCAAGATCATTTACGGCGAAGACCTTGGAGTTTGCAACAACTTTATCGGCTTTGACAAAGACCATAAGCTCCTTTTAAAGAGCTGCACAGCAAACCAGGCTCTTAACGCCGGCGCGGTAGAAGGTTTTACCTTCGAGATGGGCAGCGTACTTATAAGGGACGGGAACCCTGCAAGGAAGCTGGGAGGCGGTTACAATCCCCGGACAGCTATCGGTCAAAGGGCTGATGGAACGGTAATACTCGTTGTTATCGAGGGAAGGCACGCTGCGAGCCTTGGAGCTACAAGAGACGATCTTGTTAAGATTATGGAATACTATGAGGCGGAAAATGCCACTATGCTTGACGGCGGCTCCTCCGCTGAGATGCGATATGACGGCGAACAGCTGACAAGAGGAAGCGGAATCATAGGTATGCGCCCTCTCCCCAACGCCGTACTTGTAATGCCGGAGGGTGAAAAATGAAGAATCCGGTAGTGCGTAAAATCTTTTTTGTATATCTCGGGATGCTGGTTGCAGTGGCGCTGTTTTTCCTTGCTCTACTTTGGAGAAGCCTTGTGATGTACCAGACAAACTACGAGGACGAACAGCAGGTTCTTGAGACTTTGAAAAATGCCGAAAGAGCGCCTCAAAGGACTTTTTTGCAGTTTGCAGAGCAGCTTACGGCTGCAGAGCTCACTAACCTTTGGTTAGAGGATAATCAAAACGCTCCGGAGTCTGAACTTACCGTGACAAGCTATTTTACAGACCTTTTAAGCTCCGAAGAGATTGGATATTACAAGTCCAGAAAAAGTACCAAAAAGGCTCCCGTCTTTGAGGTATTCGCCGGAGAAAGCCCGGTTGCGAGAGTATATCTGACCGGGGCAGGTTCTAAGTGGGAAGTTGAGGATGTCCTGGTTTTTGCAAATGGAAAAGAAGAGTTTACCTGCTGCGTTCCGGAAGGTACGATAGTTTCTTTAAACGGAAAAGAACTGGGGAGCAGCTACGCCGATAAAACCGGGATCATTAAATTCCCTTACGACAGAGAAAGAGACCTCTACAAGGACCTTTTGAAAAATGAGGTCATGTGGACGGAAGTCAGAGCGGACGGACTTTTGTCGGTTCCCGAATATGATATAACAGCAAAGGAAGGGGAGATCATTTCCAAAGAGGAAATCCCTGATACTTCCGGAGGCTTTTATATACTATACGCTGACGAAGACCTTACCGAAAAACTGACTGGGGTGTCAGAAGGGTTCTTAAACGCGTATCTTACTTACTACACATACGGCAAGAATATGATCGATGACCATATCGCCAAGGCACAAAGCTACTGCTTCGCAAATTCCCCCGCGGACAAGTCGCTGATAAATGCCTACGAGGACAGCGTAAGCTGGGCCTACGGACACACCAATCTTCGAAACGAGATTTTAGACGAGGGAAGACCGGTCAAGTGGGCGGACAATTGCTACTCCATCGATATCAAGTACCATGCCTACGCTAAGCGCGGCGGCGAAGAGCTTGACTATTCGAGACAGGACGAGCTTATAAGGATCGTGATGCTC
>JAFPRD010000231.1:0-2414 GCA_017401005.1 Lachnospiraceae bacterium | reverse complement strand
TATTTCGCTGTTAAAGCGGTACGCCTCTTTGGCGTATCGCTTTTTTTGCATTTTCCGCGCGCCGGTAACTTTTTTGCGCATTTCCTCGCTTGAGATTTCACAATCTTTTTTTTGAAGATCCGAGAGCTTAACCCGGTTCATTTCAACGCAGAGGTCTATTCGGTCCAGGATAGGCCCGGAGATCTTTCCGAGGTATCTTTTTATCTCCGGTTCGGTACAACTGCATCTGTTTCTGTCGGGATAGTAGCCGCAGGGACAGGGATTCATTGCACAAAGAAGTAAAAAATCGGAGGGGTAAGAGACGCTGTAATTAACTCTGTTTATCCTGACTTTTTTATCTTCCAGAGGCTGCCTTAAGGCGTCCAGTGTGTGCCTGTCAAATTCCGTCAGCTCATCTAAAAAAAGAACAGACCTGTGGGCGAGGGAAACAGCTCCGGGCTTAGGAACGGAACCGCCGCCTAAAAGAGCGGACATAGTTATTGAGTGATGCGGGGCTTCAAAGCCTCTTTTTTTAACGAGATAGTCACTGCTGTCAAGCTTTCCGGCTACGGAAAGAATTGATGTGATCTCAATGCTTTCCTCGTCCGTAAGAGGAGGAAGTATTCCGGGGATGCATTTGGCTATAAGGGATTTACCAACCCCGGGAGGCCCTGATAAGAGCATGCTGTGAAAGCCCGCCGCGGCGATCATAGAAGCCCGCTTTGCACCGTCCTGACCGCTTACTTCGGAGAAATCATGTTCCTTTACTTGGGGGCTTTCATTGTATATAAGATCGCTTTTGGTCTTGAGAGAGTTTTTTTCAGGATCTTTTAGAAATCTGTATACTTCCTCAAGGCTGTCAGCACCCCTAACGTCAATGCCTCCTATAAGCGAGGCTTCGTTTAGATTCTCGGAAGGGACTATAATACGCTCAAGGCCTTCCTTTTTTGCCTTTAAAACTATGGGAAGGACTCCGCGAACGGGCTTTAACTCTCCGTTTAGTCCGAGTTCCCCGATCATCATTGTTTTATCTGCGCTATTTTGCGGAAGATTTCCGGAGCAGATAAGAATCCCGATTGCAATCGGAAGGTCAAGGGCGGTACCGTCTTTATGAAGGTCCGCGGGAGAAAGATTAACCGTGATCTTGGAAAGCGGAGAGGGCAGACATGTGTTTTTAAGCGCTGTAAAAACCCTTTCTTTTGCTTCTTTTACTTCGGTTCCGGGAGAACCTACTATTAAAAACGAAGGCAGCCCGTTTGAAACGTCTACTTCTACATTTATGGGGATAGCTTCTATCCCTAAGATTGAACAGGAAGTTATATTACAATACATATTGTCCTCTTTTATTTATATATTCTTACAAAGGAGCCCTGGCTAACCTGCTTTACATGTCCCTCGATCAAAAGCTGCATAAGGATCATGGAAAGCCCGGTATAGTCAAAATCCGGAAGCTTTAAAAGAAGCTCCTCGCTTCTTACGGGAGTAAGGGACAGCTTATCAAGAACCATTCTTTCGCTTTCGGAAAGTCCGGATGTTGAGTTGTCCTTACCACAAAACTCTCTGTGTTTGGCTTTATTTCCGGGTGTGTTTAGCCCGGATTTTATTCTTACGCCGGGCTTTCCCGGCATATCGCCGTCTGCGGGGTTATCCTTTTTCTTTTCAAATACCTGATTTAACTCGCAAAGGAATATTTCCGGCGAGAGAAACACGTTTGCTCCCTGACCGATAAGGCCGTTACAGCCGTCGCTGAGCCTGTCTGTTATCCGGCCGGGGACGGCGAAAACCTCGCGGCCTTGCTCTAAGGCCATATCCACTGTGATCAGGGTTCCGCTTTTTTGCCTTGCCTCTATAACGACAACAGCATCCGAAAGCCCGCTGACTATGCGGTTTCTTGGCGGAAAATTGGAAGCAATGGCAGGATACCCCGGAGGGTAGGATGAGATGATACATCCGTTTTCTTTAAGTTTATCGTATATTTTTCTGTTGGAGGGAGGATAGCAGATATCGGCTCCGCAGCCAAGAACGCCGCAGGAAGAACCCCCTGCGTCAAGCGCCGCCTTTTGAGCTATACCGTCTATACCTCTTGCAAGGCCGCTTATTACCTGAACGCCGCTTCGCCCTAAGTATTCACCTAAGGAGGCTGCGATGTAGCGGCCGTAATCCGAACAGTCCCTGGCTCCGATTACGGCTACCGAAGGAATGTCTTCCTCCGGCAGTTTACCGTAATACCAAAGGCCCAGGGGCGGATCTGAGATCTTTTTAAGTCTTTCGGGATACCCGGGATCGTAGATAGATATAAATGAGGGGGGCTCATCGTTACTTTCTTCGTAATCTCGAATATTGATCAGTTTTTCATATTGTTTTTTGGGAAGTATGCCTGTAAGCTCTTCCGGATCCGCTTCGAATATTTTTCTTGCGCTTCCGAAATGCTCGAT
>JAFPRD010000230.1:0-5059 GCA_017401005.1 Lachnospiraceae bacterium | reverse complement strand
TGCTTTCCTTTTTTTCAAGTCTGTAGCGCATTCCTTCCGTAGATCCGGTAAACTCGGTTTTCTTCAAATATTCCATTGAAAGGATTTCTTCTGCTCTAACCATTGTTTATCTCCGTAACTAAATACGCATCCCCGTGGAGCGTTTTCTTAAAAAGAATAAAAGCCTGCCTTTTCAGGCAGGCCTTAACTTTAAATTTATTTGTCCTTGTTTCTGTTCAGGAAATCGGGAATCTTGATCTCTGTAGGCTGAACACTGGGACGAACCTGAGGTATTGTACCTGTATTTGTGGAAACAGGGGGTCTCTGGTTAAGAGCCGCCTGCGCCTGACTTAAGTTTGAAGTCATCTGGGGACGAAGGTTCATAGATGACATAGTCTGGGCTGATCCGACGAATCTGGGCTTGTTGACAACGGGAACGCGGTTAATTCCGGTGTTGTCCATAGGTACTGCCTCAAGACCGGTTGCAATAACAGTAACTACGCAGGTATCTGAAAGCTCAGGGTTGGGAATCGCACCGGGTATAAGGTTAAGATTCTCTCCTGTAAGAGACTGTACGTAGGTAGATGCAACCTCAAGGTCATAAAGAGTAATATCACCGCCGACACATACGATAGCATCAGTAGCGGATTCAATCCTTGTCTCAAGAAGAGGGCTTTCGATAGCAAGCTTAACAGCCTCTTCCGCTCTGTTGTCTCCTGATGCGATACCGATACCGATATGAGCCACACCGTGGTCCTTCATAGCGGTCTTAATATCTGCGAAGTCAACATTGATAAGTGCATTCTCGGTAATAAGATCGGTAATTCCGCGAACAGCCTGCTGAAGGACTTCATCAGCCTTCTTAAGGGACTCTTCGATAGGTGCTCTCTTATCTCCGATAATCTCGCCCAACTTATAGTTGGGGATACAGATCATAGTATCAACGCCCTCGGAGAGCTTCTCGATTCCGAGCTTTGCGTTGTTCTTGCGGACATTTCCTTCCCAGTTGAAAGGCTTGCTGACAACTGCGAGAGTAAGGATGTCCATTTCCTTAGAAATCTTAGCTATAAAAGGAGCAGCGCCGGTTCCGGTTCCACCGCCCATACCGCAGGTAACGATAACCATGTCCGCACCCTGAAGGGCTGCACGGATATCTTCCTCGCTTTCCTGAGCTGCTTTCTCACCGATCTCAGGCTTAGAACCTGCTCCGAGACCGCCGGTAAGCTTGGCACCGATCTGAATACGCTTGGGTGCTTTGCAGAGATCCAAAGCCTGTTTATCGGTATTGACTCCGATAAATTCAACCCCACCCATACTTTCGTCAACCATTCTGTTTACTGCATTATTTCCGGCTCCTCCGACACCAATGACAACAATTCTGCACTTGCTGTCGGGCTCAATCTCTCTAATATCAATAGGCACTGTAGTATCCTCCAAAATGTACTTTCACACACATATATAATAATATAATTAAATACAACTTTTCGCAATGGTTTATTTAACAATTTTGAAAAAAGTTTCACACTTGTTTCACGCTTAATCGATGTCCGATTTAAACACGTAAATTCCGCTTGTTTCGTCGTATTCCTCCATATCGAGAACACCGCTTTTTCCCACCAGATTCTCAAGGAAAAAAGGCAGGTCCATAACCTTGTCTTCAATATGGGCAGAATCGTCTCCGAGAGCCACTCTCACATTGCCGAAGCAAAGGGTTATCTTTCCGTCATCATGGAACTGAATCTTATCCACCTTCAGGTCGTATTTGTCCATCAGCTTTGTGATATCCAGGGTTCTGGAGAAATAATCAACGTCTCCCGTACCGAGCTTTTTCCCGATCTCGATACTGCTGAAAGCAATGCCCGTAACCTGCGGGATTCCGTCAGTCTTAACCTGGGAGCTTTCAACAACATATCCGTCCTTGTCAAAGTAGATATATCTGTCGAGATATTTCACATATCCGGCGAGGGCCTTTTCGAAGACATTTATCCTGATGGAATCGTGTCCCGTAACGCTTACGGAAATCGAATCCACAAAAGGAACATCAGTGATCTTTTTATTCTTATATTTAAAGGAAAGGACAAGGGAATTGTCTCCCAGCGGTCCTTCCATGACCATTTCCGAAATCTCTTTTGATGAATAGTGCTTATTTCCTTCAACAACAACCTTTTCAGGGTCAATCCGATATGAAGTCAGAAGGTAATAAGCGCCGCCGAGCACAGCGGCAACCAGCCCCAGAGCCACGACTATACCGATTATAAGACGCGTTCTTCCGCTCACTTTCTCACCTCTGCCCTATTAGTTCTGTTTACGCCCAGTACAAGGCCCATCTCCGCCAAGAGTAAAAGCACCGACGATCCTCCGTAGGAGATAAACGGCAAGGACACTCCGGTATTCGGCATGGAGTTTGTCGTAACGGCTATATGCATCACAACCTGCACAAATACATGGGCCATAATACCCGAAACAACAAGGAACGAATACATATCCTTCGTATCTCTTGCGATAAAAAAGATTCTCGACAAGAGAAGGATGTACATAATAACAAGCGTGATTGCTCCTACTATTCCCAGCTCTTCACAGATAACGGAAAAGATCATATCGTTATGAGGCTCGGGAAGGTTGGAAATCTTTTGTATGCTCTGTCCAAGCCCTCTTCCCCAGACTCCGCCGTTTCCGATGGCGTAAAGAGACTGGATGACCTGGTGTGCCTTAGAGTCTGCGGAATTCTCCGGATGGAGCCAGGAATAAATTCTCGCAAGTCTGAATCCTCCTTCGCTGATGTCCGCGTTTTGGACGTAAGCGATGACGATGATTCCTATCACCCCGACTACTCCTATTACAGCAAGAAACTTAAGGTAGTCGCGGCTTGCGAGGAAGGTCATAATAAACGAAATAGCGTAAATGATTATAGCGGAACTTAAGTTATCCGTAACAAGATAAATAACTCCGCAAACAGGAAGGGGCAGCGCCATGGTTATGGCAAAGGTCTTCCATGTATTAATGCTGTTTTTGTGAGCCGTAAGCCAAACAGCCATAAAAACGATCATAGCCGCTTTTGAAATCTCCGCAGGCTGAATGTTAAATCCCGTACCGGGTATCTCAATCCATCTTGATGCACCGTGGGATGATACACCAAAAGGGATTGTAAGAAGGGGCAGTACAAAAGCAATAGCGTAAACTATCCAAGGAATCATACCCTTTTGAAAAAACTTGATAGGGATAAACATCGCAAAGACCGCGGCAGCAAGTCCCAAAAGGTCGGCTATGGCCTGACGGGAAAGAAAATAGGTCGCATTTCCGCCGTAATCTCTGGCCGCCCTGTAAGAACTTGCCGAATAAACCATGATCAGTCCGAAGCCAAGGAGGAATATGATTATAAGGACCATATTCCAGTCAAAGCCCATCCTCGATACACGTTTTAATTGTTTAGTTGTAAACTTTGTTACATTATCGGCGGTAGTTGCCATCTCTGCTCTCCAATCAGCGTCCGGTCGTATCCTCGCGCTGAGCTGTTCCAAGATTTCCGTTAACGGGAACTTCAAGTCCCATTGATTCGTTTACATCTTCCACAAGCTCTCCCGTTGATGCGTCGTACTTTTCTCCGTTGTCGGGATTTATGCGGTATCCCGTGGCGGGATCTATGGGATAAGTCATCCACTTGGGATAGATGTTTGCAGCTTCACCTGTGGGATCGACGATCGTTCCCTCGGTTACATACTCTTCTTTTTTATCCTCTCCGGCGGATTCGGAATTTCCGGAATTGTCGCCGAATCTGTATGTATTTTCAAGCTGCTTTTCTTCAAGTTCTTTAATTTCCTTTTCGGAAAGCTCTTCAGTCATATAGATTCCAAGATAAGGAAGTGCTTCCGTAAGGATGTTTCTTACGATTCCGGTTGCAAACTTGGCATCATCCTGCTTTGCGGCATTGGGCCTGTCTACAACGACATAAATAGAGATCTGCGGATCGTCGGCGGGAGCATATCCCATAAAGGATACGACATATTCCTTGTTACCGCGGGGAAGAGTCTCGGCTGTACCGGTCTTTCCTCCGATAGCGTATCCCGCAGGTCTGGCGGTTTTACCCGTTCTTCTCTCTCCTCCCTCTTCCATAACCGTAGCTCTTGTGTACTGTCTGAGCTTTTCGGATGTGGACTCGGAAATAACCTGCTTTAAAACTCTGGGCTCGATATTTTCGATGGTTGCGCCGCCCGCATTGGTAATCTTGCTTACCATATGGGGCTCGTAGTAATAACCGCCGTTTATAAGAGCCGAAAAGCCCGTGATCATCTGGATCATGGTAACGTTAAAGTTTTGTCCGAATGTGTTTGTTGCAAGGTCCGAAGGAAGCATATCCTTCGCATCGTAAACAAGGCTTGCGGTACGCGACTCTCCCGCAAGATCGATATTAGTCTTAAGTCCGAAGTTGAATACTCTTTGGAAGCGCGAGAAAGAATCCTTTCCCATGGCCTGTCCGATCTTCATAAGGGCAACGTTGCAGGACCATGCGATGGAATCCTGTACGCTGACTGCGCCGTCTCCTCCCGAAGCGTAGGTGTGACACTTTATTTTATGTCCGCCCACCTCAAGGTATCCGTTGCAGGTATAAACCTCATTTCCGGTAATTGCGCCACTCTCCAAAGCAGCCGCAACGGTAAAGGGCTTTGCCGTCGATCCGGGCTCATACGTATTGGAAATACAATAGTTTTTCCAAAGAGCCGAGAAATTGACGTTAAGCTGATCCTCGCTGAGGGAATAGATAAGTTCCTGTGTGATCGGCGTATCCGTTGTCTCGTACTCTATATAGCCGGCAGGATTGGTGTAAGCCTCTATAAGCTGGGTTCCGATAAGGGGAGTTATGTTTTTGTAATCATTTGGATCGTAATCCGGGTAATTTGCCATAGCAAGGATTTCGCCGGAATTGACATCCATGATTATACATCCTAAGTTCTCCGCGCCGTTTCCGGTACGAACCGCGTTTTTGTGCTCGTCATCAAAAGCCTTTAAGTATTTCTCAACGATCTTTTGGATGTTTGCGTCGATGGTTGAGTGAATGGTATAGCCGTCGATGGCGGGCTTAACC
>JAFPRD010000229.1:0-6267 GCA_017401005.1 Lachnospiraceae bacterium | reverse complement strand
ATAGATGATTGCTTCGGGTTCATTTACGTTAAAAATATAATCCGTCCAGGTTCTCTTGTCTTTTCCGATGACACTGAGTTTGCCGTTATCGTCAGTAACTTCAAAAGTGTATTTGGGAAGCTCAAAGGTTTTAACAACTGAATTTCCGTCTGCCGCGGGGCAGATCTTTATTGCTGCATCCTTTACATAGATGTCCTTAACGCTGCCTGAAATAGGATATTCCTTTTCCATAAGTTCCTCTCCGCTTCTTGACATTTTATCATAATCAAATCCGTGACTTGCTATAGTTCCGAATGTAATTCCCGCGCCGACTATCATCATTGCACCGGCTGCGATAAGTGCTATATATTTTCCCTTCATTGCTGCTCTCCCTTCTTTTTTCTACCGATAAAGAGGTTCTTGATACCCTTGGTTATAAGCTTGCTTAGACCGATCATTCCCTTTGCAACTATATTGCAGAAGAAAAAGAAAGGTATGGATAAGCCGCCTAAGAAAAGTCCGCATCCCAAAAGCATAAATCCGTATGGCGCCATCCCCTTTGCCATGGCTACTACTCCGCAGACGATTCCCGCCACGCCGCCGAGGGCAAAGCAAAGGTCTACGATGTAAAATACAAGGATTATAATCCAGTAAAGAAGGTATAAGACGATGAAAAGTACCAGCGCCACTATAGAAAGGCTTAAAGCTATGGGCAGCCATACGGGAGAGCCGAGTACGATTAGCACGATTTCCCAGGGTCTTAATCCCCTGCCGCTTTTAACTTTTCTGACCTTTTCTTTTACGATCTTTCCAAGAGGCACATCCTCAAGGATCCGGTCTGTGATATCCTTTAAATCTCCGAGAGCGGCAACCGCTTCTTCCTCGGAAAGTCCATCGTCAAGGCGATCGTCAATCATCTCACTGTAAAAATCTATCGATTTGTTAAGCTCTGTCTCCGGCAGGCCTTCAAGTCTCGTCCGAAGTTCTGTAAGGAAAGTCTCTTTATTCATCTTTCTTTCCCTCCTTAGTAACGAATTCATAGATCATCATAATCTCTTTCCACTCCTCTTTGAACGTCTCGATCCTTTTAAGTCCTTCCGGTGTAATGTGATAGTACTTTCGAAGCCTGCCGTTATATTCCTCGCTCCTTACCGTAAGCAGCGCTCCGGCTTCAAGCCTTCTAAGTATCGGATAAAGGGTTGATTCCGAGATCTCAACATACGGGCTCATATCCTTTATAATCTGATACCCGTAGGAATCCGCGTCCTTTATCGCCGCCAGCACACATACATCCAGAAGACCCCTTTTCATCTGATTCTCCATACGGTCTCCTTTCACTCCATTTTGACCCCCGGGGACGGGGGTGCTGTGTCATAGTCAGACTATTTTGAGATTATTCTGACTATGGACCCCCAACTCCGTCCCCCTGTGTCATTTTGATAAACTATGCCATGCGTAATACCTCTTGATGTATATTACTATATATCGCATAGTATAATGTGTCAAGGGGTATTTTAAATTTTTCCAAAACGCAAAAATTGCCGCCCGGATCCGAAGATCGCAGGCGGCAGCCTAAAGTGCAAGATCAAATATTGAATCTTCTTTGTATTTCGTTTAAAACCATGCGTCCTTTAAATATTACGGCGCCGATAAAGAGTATGACGCTTAAGATCAGGCAGGCAATCCAGGGAATAGGCGTCTCTTTTCCCAAAAAATAGAGAATTATGTAAGGCACAATTCCCACAAGAAGATTTGTCAAAAGATAGGACATTGTATTTCCCTGCTTATCTATCATAGCAAAAACAAAGTTTGCGATGATGTCCCCGATGATCGTAATCGGCACAACCCACCCCAGCGTGAATCTCCAGAAATTGAAAAAGTATGACGTTATCACCAAAAGCACAAGGATTATAAAAGCCATTGAAGTGACTTTTCTCGCCGATCCCGTTCCCGGCTTAAACTGTCTCATTATTCCGAATTCAAAAGCAAAAAGCCACAAAAACAAGATCAGGCTCCAATGCACCTTGGGGAAACCGGGAATCTTGAAATTAAATAAGAATTCAGCCGATAATCCTGCAATGGCAAGAACCCAGACCACAAAAAGCTGGATCTTATAGTAAAGCGATCTTCTTTGCAGATTTGCCTGCTTGGGGAAATAAGGTTCTTCAGGTTCGCCTACAAGTTTGCTCTGACACAAAGGACATTTTTCCAGGTCCCCGCCAACTTCGATTTTGCAATATAAACATTTCTTCATCAGCGAATAACCTCCGTTGCGTACACTCTGATATCAACCCCTGCGTTCGACAGGCTTCTTACAAATCCCTTGATCACACCGGTATTTACGTATGGTGAGCTTACGCCAAGGGTTAAATCCCCCTTATAGCTGAACATCGTGGAAAAAAGCTTGTTTGCGCTGCAAAAGCCGCTGTAATTTGCAATCTTTTCACCCATCTCCTCCGGCGGATTCATTATTCCGAGATTGGAGAAAACCATAGAAGCCCTTCTATCGGATTTTTTAGAGAAGAACCAGACAACAGGCTGCTTTATAAACAAGGGAACCGCACGTACCGGTGCGAAAAACTCCATCGTTTCAAAACTGTCCATCTGATTCTTAATACTCTCAGGAGTCAGCTTGCTCTTAAACGATGCATCGAACTCCTTCGCAAGATCCTCAAGGCTGATATCTCCGTTAAAAAGGTGTGAAACATTTACATTGTTAAAGAAATTCCTCGTTGTGTGCGAGGGATAGTAATTTCGCAGATTAACCGGGAGCGATATTGTAATCGGAAGCTTTCTCTTTCTTGGCGGAATCTGGTCTCTGATGGCTATCATCCATGCAGCCCCGAGATAGCTGGTAAGGGAAACTCCGATTTCCTTTGCCTTTGGAAGTATCTGATCTACGGGCATATGGATCTCAAAAAACTGAAGCTGGTCATAATTAAGCTTTAATCCGCCGGGATGCATAGAAACCTGCTTGGGCTGCCTTCCGGAAAGAGATACATCCATATTTTCAAAAAACTGCCTGTAACTGTCCTGGCTAAGGTCGTCCGCTGATGCGCCGGAATGAATCGCAACATCGACAAAACCCGGATATCTGAGTTTCAGATAATCAAGAACTATTATATTTAAAAACTCGATTGCTCCGACTCCGTCGCAAAGTGCATGGAAAATATCAAGATTTATCCTTTTACCGAAGTATGTAACCTGATAATGAAGCATCGCCTTGGCATGGGTATACAAAAGAGGACAGATTCTTTCATGCTCCTCTTTTACTATGGGAAGTATATCGGTATCCTCCATATAATGCCAGAAAATTCCTCTTCTGATACGGACCTGCACCTGCGGCCTGTCCTGAATAGCGGATAAAACGGCTTTTTGCAAAAGCTCAGGATCGATATTCTCTTTTAAAGTACAGCTCACTCTAAGAGCTCTGGTATCTCTTTTATTGACCGTAGCAAGAAAGACCTTTGCCACGTTATCCAGCTTATACCAATTACTGCTCATATTATGCCTAAATCTCCTGAATATACTTTGATAAACGCTTCATTGCCTGATTCGCTATAGGAATCGGCAGCTGTTCATAAACATGCCAGCCTTTTTCCTCAACGTCAAATACCGCTTTTCCCCCCGCCGCCTTTATCTTCTCGCAAAGACTTTTACTGTCGTCAAAAAGGATCTCATTCTTCCCTGCAAAACAGATAGTCCCCGGGAAATTCTCAAAGTTTCCGAAAAGGGGGCTGAACCTGGCCTCTTTCGGATCTCCCGCTCCATTAATATATACCTTTGCGGCGTTTTCTACAAATTCTTTTGAAAGTACAGGATCAACATCCTTATTTTCTTCGTAGGACTGCGCTTCTCCGGTCATATCCGTCCAGGGGCTGAAAAGTATGAGTCCCTTCGGAGCTTCCCTTCCTTGCGCCAGAAGAATCTGCGTAAGACAAAGCGCAAGGTTGCCTCCGGCCGAATCCCCTGCTAAATACAAATGCGTCGGTGACACAACACCTTTTGACAGATAGTTCCAGACATCCATCCCGTCTTCAATCGCAGCAGGATACGGGTTTTCCGGCGATAGCCTGTAGGAAAAGGTTACCGTTGTAAATCCGGTCGCTATCGCAAGCTTCGTTCCGAGAATCCTCGCGTAATCCGGTCCACCGCTCATATATCCCCCGCCATGGGCATACATGATCGCATAGTGCGGATTAAAATTTTCGCAGCTGCGTATTGCTTCGCAGTCGATGTCCCCGACCTTGAAATGCGCGATATTTACGTCATCCTTCGGCGTCACGAGACGACTCATCTTCTCCACGGATTCCCTGTGTTTTTTCAGGTCCTCTTCTTCCGCAGAGCTTCCGGATATGAAATTAAAAGCCTTCATGGCCTTCATCATAAGCTCATTTAATCGCATCATCTAATCCGTCGGCTTCCTATAGAAGTTTCCGAGAAGCCTTTCCGTCTTTATCGTATTAACAAATGCGTGAGGATCAACCTCTTTTATCTTTTTTGTGATTTTTCCGGCTTCAGATCCCGAGACAACGGAATACACGACCTTCCTCTCGCAGTGCTCGTACGAGCCTTCCCCTTCAAGGACCGTAGCCCCATGGTGCAGATTGTCGTAAATCACCTTACAGATGCCATCCGGATTGTCCGTCACAATAAACAGCGTTGCCCTCTGATACCGTCTGTAAAGCGTTCGTATGACCGCCGTCGTGGCATACTGAAAAATAATCGAATAAAGCGCCTTGTCCCAGCCGAACAAGAATCCTGCTGCCGTAAGGATTACAGCGTTAATAATCAGCGGGATATGAAAGGAGTCAATACCTCTTTTTTCCGACAGATACATCGCGATGAAATCCGTTCCGCCGCTGGTTGCATCAAAAAACAGACAAAGGCATATTGCAAATCCGTTTATCATTCCTCCAAAGATGCTGATAAGGAGCGTATCCTGGGTAACAACATACGAGGGCAGAATATCTGTCAAAAGGCCGGTCAATACTATCATCCAGCAGGAAAAGAGTGTGAATCTCTTACCTAAAAATCTGAATCCTATGTATACGGGAAACGCATTTATAATTATATTTATCGCCGTATAAGGGATTTTGATCCTGAAGAATTTGTCAAAGACTTCCTGGAGAAGGAGCGTAAGTCCGCTCGCTCCTCCGGGAAGAAGTCCGCCCGTGTGGACAAATGTATTGATATTAAGGGCCATTATCAGCGACGCAAGAGAAACCGCTAAAAATCTGATTATTAAATTGTCATGTAAGTTCTTTTTCACCATACTGCGCCCTGTCTGTTCTCAAAATGAACCCCCAACCCCGTCCCCGGGTGTCATTTTTCATTGGGGAGCCATGCGGTCTCCTTTGGCGTTTTCTTGACAAAAGGCCGGCTGACAGCCTGTTTTACGCCGTTAGGGAGAATATACTTAAGCTTATCCTCAGCCTTTCGCATCGTTGATGCGTCGGGGTTATCCCTTGTGAGCTTGATCGCATCGAATTCACAGCGTGTTGTGCAAAGACCGCATCCTACGCACTTGTTCGGATCGACGATGGAAGCTCCGCAGGAGAGACATCTCGAAGTCTCCTTCTTAACCTGCTCTTCGGTAAATACAAGCTTGGTGTCGCGGAATGAAAGCTTTCCATCCTCGGTCTTTCTGATTCCCGGCTCCTGACGGCCTACATGATCGTAGTCGTTAACAAGTATATCATACTTATCAAGTTCAATAAAGAAATTAGGGTCGCGTCCAATTGTCAGTGAAGAATTGGGCTGAACAAATCTGTGGATTGACTCGGCGCCTTCTCTTCCGCAGGCGATTGCATCTATAGCAAATCTGGGTCCGTAGAACATATCTCCGCCGACAAAAATATCCGGAACAGAGGTCTGGAATGTGATCTTGTCCGCTTTAGGTGCGGGTCCGTTAAACTCAACCGCCTCATCTTTCAGAAGATCTCCCCAGACAGTTGCCTGGCCTACTGAAAGGATTACATTGGAGCAGGCAATCTCCATCGTCTCGTTCTCATCGTACTTCGGATCAAATCTTCCCTCAGCGTTCTTAACCTGTGTACATTTCTTAAAGATGATGCCCTTAACTTTGCCGTTTTCGGTAAGGATCTCCTTGGGACCCCAGCCGCCTTTAAGCTCGATGCCTTCGGACTCGGCAATCTCAATCTCCTCTGGAAGAGCAGGCATAATATCTCTTGTTTCAAGAGAAACCTGGGTAACCTTTGGTGAGCCGCAGCGGATTGCGGTTCGGCTAACGTCGATAGCAACGTTTCCTCCTCCGATGACAACGGT
>JAFPRD010000228.1:0-8017 GCA_017401005.1 Lachnospiraceae bacterium | reverse complement strand
TTTGCAAGCTGTAAGAGGACTGCGGTAGTCTCCCTTACCTGGCTTACGGAGCCGGGAGCAGAGCTGACATTTTCGCTGTACATGGTCTGGATCGAGTCTATAACAACAACAGATGGTTTGTTCTTGCTGATCGTATCGGAGATAAGATCAAGATCCGTCTCGCAAAGAAGGGACATATCGTCTCCAAAAGCCCCGATCCGGTCAGCCCGCAGCTTTATCTGGATCTTTGACTCCTCGCCGGATACATAAAGCACGCTTACTCCTTTAGAAGACAGCTTATGGCAAACCTGTAAAAGAAGGGTTGATTTTCCTATACCGGGATCGCCGCCTACAAGGGTAAGGCTTCCGGGGACAATACCTCCGCCAAGAACTCTGTCAAGCTCCTCTATACCGGTTTCAAGGCGGTCATCCTCCTTGACCGATACCTCGGATAGCTTAACAACTTCCGAAGAAAGAGCGCTCTTTCTTGTAGGTGAACTCTTTGCAGTCTGTTTCGAAATATTCTCTTCAGTAAAGGTATTCCAGCTTTTGCAGGCGGGACACTGTCCCATCCACTTGGCCGATTCATATCCGCATTCATTGCAGAAAAATACCGTTGTCATTTTCTTAGGCATATTGCACCTCAAAATCAATCTATAAGACAAAATACGCACCCGGCTGTAATAACCGGGTGCGATGATGATAAATCCTTTAGGCCTTAACGACCTTAACTGCTACCGCGTCAGCATTCTGTGTCTCAACGCTGATGGAAAGCTTTCCGCCGAGTCCTGTCTGAACCGCCCCCGTGCTAACGCCACCGACAAAAATCTCGTATACTGTATCCTCTTCGAGTCCGAGCGTGATCTGTGCGTCCTCGGAAGCTTCAACGGTAAACTCTACTCCGCTTTCAGTCTCCTTGAAACCGTTAACTGCAGTTCCGGGTACAGATTCATAAAGGAACAGTCCGTTCTTTTCCAGCTTGGTAATCTCGGCAAAGGTTTTTACTTTAAGAAGGTCGCCTTCAAAAGGGAAATCCTCAACCTTTGACTTCTTTGCCAGTTCGTAGTTACCGAAACTGATGCTGCCATCCGCCTCTTTACGGATTAATTCACTAACAACAGCCATTATATTTTCCTCCGATAAGAATGCCTGGGGGAATACCCCTGCTACATATTTATTTTACTTCGTAAACCACACATAAGTAAATAGATTTTATTAACTTTTAACAGTAAAAGTAACTTTGCCGTCCTTAACGCCCACGGTTACTTTATCTCCGGGTTTTACGCGCTTAGAAAGTATTTCCTCGGCAAGGGCATCCTCTACCTCGGACTGGATTCCGCGGCGCAGAGGTCTTGCTCCCATCTTCTTGTCGGAAAACTTTTTAACGATGTGTTCTTTAAGTCCGGCAGTAAAGTTAAGCTTAATGTTCATCTGCGAATCGCAGCGCTTTTTAAGCTCATTTGCAAGGAGGTTAACTATTGCCTTCATATCTTCGTCCGTAAGCTGATGGAATACAAGGATATCATCGATACGGTTGATGAACTCGGGCTTAAAGGATCTCTTGACTTCCTCCATAACGGCGGACTTCATCTTGTCGTAATCCTTCTTCTCGCTCTTTTCGGTGGCAAATCCAAGGTTCTTGGGATCTACTATCCTTTGCGCTCCGGCATTTGAAGTCATAATAAGGATAGTATTTTTAAAGGAAACCTTGCGTCCCTTTGAATCCGTAATATGGCCTTCGTCAAGAACCTGTAAAAGGATGTTAAAAACATCGGGATGTGCCTTTTCAATCTCGTCGAAAAGTACAACGGAATAAGGGTTCTTGCGGATCTTGTCCGTAAGCTGACCACCCTCTTCAAATCCCACGTATCCCGGAGGGGAACCGATCATCTTTGAGACGCTGTGGCCTTCCATATACTCGGACATATCGACTCTGATTATGGCATCCTCGGAACCAAACATTGCCTCGGCAAGAGCCTTTGAAAGCTCGGTTTTACCAACACCTGTAGGGCCGAGGAAAAGGAAGGAACCGATGGGACGGTTAGGGGACTTAAGCCCTACTCTGCCGCGCCTCATTGCCTTTGAAATAGATTCAACGGCTTCGTTTTGACCGATAACGCGCTTATGAAGTATCGATTCTAGCTTAAGGAGCCTTTCGGACTCTTTTTCGGCAAGCTTTGTAACGGGAATCTTGGTCCACTTAGCTACAACTCCCGCAACATCTTCCTCGTCTATGGATAAGTTGTATTCATCAGTCTTGTCCTGGACTTTACCTACCATCTTCTCGTACTTTTTAAGAAGCTCATCCTGCTTTACTTTTAGCTCATGAGCCTGCATAAAGGCTTCCATACGGATAGACAGCTCTATCTGTCTGTCAAGCTTTTGAATTTTTTCTGAAAGCTCTCTTAATTTATCCGGTCCTTCAAGACTGCGCAGTCTCGCTCCGGCCGCAGCCTCGTCGATAAGGTCTATCGCCTTGTCGGGAAGGTTACGATCGTTGATGTATCTTGCGGATAGCCTTACAGCCGCCTCAACGGCAGACTGGGTTATCTGGACATGATGATGCTCTTCGTACTTAACCTTAATGCCCTCAAGGATCCTGATTGCTTCCTCCTGGGAGGGTTCTTCTACGGTAACGGGCTGGAAACGGCGCTCTAAGGCCGCATCCTTTTCGATGTATTTTCTGTACTCGGAGATTGTTGTGGCTCCGATAAGCTGGAGCTCACCTCTTGCAAGAGAAGGCTTCATAATATTCGAAGCATCGATAGCGCCTTCCGCTCCACCGGCTCCGATAAGAGTATGGAGCTCGTCAAGAAAGAGAATTACGTTTCCGTCCTCGGTAACTTCTCTTATAACGCGCTTTATACGCTCCTCAAACTCTCCTCTGTATTTACTTCCGGCTACCATTCCGGAAAGGTCAAGGGTAAGAAGTCTCTTGTTTCTAACTGTCTGCGGTACATCTCCGGAAACGATCCTTTGGGCGAGGCCTTCAACAACTGCGGTCTTACCTACGCCGGGCTCTCCGATAAGGCAGGGATTGTTCTTTGTTCTGCGGCTTAAAATCTGGATAACGCGGCTTATCTCGTCGCTTCGTCCGATAACGGGATCAAGCTTTCCATCGGCAGCAAGAGCGGTTAGATCACGGCTGTACTGGGAAAGCATCGAGGGCTTTCCCTTTCCTCCCTTTCCGCCTAAATCTTCCTTTACGTAGGCGGGATCCTGACCTATAGCAACAAGGGTATCCGTGTAGATTTTCTGGATATTTGTTCCGGGAGCAAGAAGAAGCCTGACGGCAACATTTTCGCCCTCTTTAATTATTGCAAGGAGAAGGTGCTCTGTACCGATTTCCTTTTGACCGAATCTCTCGGCAAGTTTTGCCGCTTCTTCAAGGATAACTTCAGCTCTCGGAGAATATAATCCCTTTTCTCTGATGACAACATTTTTATCGAAGGAGATCATATCCTTTATCATTTCGTTATATTTTTCCGGCTCTACTCCGTTGTCGCGGAGAACTTTACCGGCAACGCTTGTCTCGTCGGCGAGAAGGCCGGCAAGGATATGTTCAGAACCGATGTAGCCCTGATGAAACGAGCGTGCACACTTAGCCGCTTCTTTAAGCGCGGCCTTGGCTTTCTCTGTAAACTTACGCTGCAATCTTTTATTCCTCCTGTAAGACTATAATCTGTATTTATCGTAGATCTCGTCGAGCATTTTATGTAGCTCTTCTTTTGAAACATTCCTGCACACTGCTTCGAGAACGATAGGCGCAAGAACCTCTCTTATCTGAGACAAGTGTTCCTCGCGGGTCTCATCTATGGCGATAACGGCACCTTTACGTCTGTCAACCTTTACGTATCCCTCCTGCCGAAGCAAAGAGTAGGCTTTGTTGACAGTATGCATATTTATACCGATCTCGTCCGCCAAAGCTCTGACGCTCGGCAGCGCATCGCCCTCTCGATATGTATTTGTAGCTATGCCGAGAATTATCTGATTTCTTAGCTGAAGATAAATAGCTTCATCACTGTTAAAATCTATCTCCATAAGCATTTCGCATCACACCCCATTTGCTTTTCGGATAGCTTCACTACCGAATTGGAAAAACAAGCCTCTGTTATACAAATGTTATAACAGAGGCTCGTAACTGTCAATTTATATGGGGCAAATTTTATTATCTTTTAAGAGATTATTCACCCTTGTTATTTAAAAAGCCGTAATCGAAATCATCATCGTCGGCAGGATTCTTTCTGACAGGCTCCTGTGCAGGTCTCTGAACGGGTCTTCCCTGAACAGGTCTTGCTCCTTCGGGTCTGGGGCCGGCAGGTCTTGCTCCGTTAGGTCCGGCGGGTCTGCCTCCTTCAGGTCTTCCCTGAGGCGCTCCGGCGGGTCTTCCGTTGGGGCCGGGCATAGGTCTTGCTCCCGCAGGTCTACCCTGGGGTGCTCCGGCGGGCCTTGCTCCTTCAGGTCTTCCCTGGGGCGCTCCGGCGGGTCTTCCGTTAGGGCCGGGCATAGGTCTTGCTCCCGCGGGTCTTCCCTGAGGCGCTCCGGCAGGTCTTCCGTTGGGGCCGGGCATAGGTCTTGCTCCCGCAGGTCTGTTACCCTGAGGCGCTCCGGCAGGTCTACCCTGAGATGCACCGGCGGGTCTTGCAACGGGTCCTCCGGCAAGGCGCTGTCTTCTCTTCTTTTCAGCGTCTGCAAACGCGGCCATGTCACCTGACTCACGAGCCTTCATAAAGAAGTATACACATCCGCCAACTCCGGCGATTGCAATTACAATAAAGATAATAAGCCAGATTCTGATTGAGGAAGCCTGCTTTTTATACTTTGCAGCACTGTCCTTGTATGTATTAAGGCTTGAGAACAGCTCGGTAAGATTGTACTTTGAAGCGGTTCCTTCGCTGAAGGTTCCGTTGTAGTCCATAAGGTACCAATCCTCGCCTTCAAGCTCGGTATCGAAGTCCTTTGTCTCAACAGGAGCGGGCTCTTCTACGGGCGCCTCTGCAGGCTCCTCTGAAGGAGTCTCGGTAACAAGGTCGGTAAGCTCTCCGCTGGGTGTGATGAAATCGCTTCTGCAGAAGCCTACAACTTCTTTACCCTCACCATTGGTGAACTTGATGTAGTACCATTCTCTTCCGTCAGTTCCGTTCTTAACACCGGTAATCGTAACAGCGGTTCCGTTTGAAAGGCTGTCGATGATGGTGCTTGAAGTAGAAGCATCCTGACGTACTCTGACGTTCTGGTCGTAGGTAACGGATCCGGTAATAGGGTTAACAAGGCGAATATTAGGGTCGCCTGCTGTAACGTTTCCGTCGGCTCCCACAGTACCGGGAGTAGATCCGTCTGTAACTGTAGCAAGGTCGCTTCTTACATATCCGTTTGCTCCGGATGATGTTGTGATCTGGTACCAGATATTTCCATCGGCACCGGTAAGCTGACCGTTGATTGTGATAGAATCGTCTTTTGCAAGGGAAACAACGATCTCGCTGTTTGTACTTGCATCCTGGCGCACACGGGTTCCGTCCTTTAATATCTTACCCGAGCTTGCCGCAAAACTGCTTGTTGTTAATGCGAAAACTGTAAAGACAACAGCAGCTGTGGTAACAATACCCGCGAAAAGGCTTTTCCTATCGGAGTATATTTTTTTAGCATTCATTATATTTGACCTCCCACAAAAACCACATAATGTAGACATCATAACTATAATATCATACTAAATACTGATTATCCAGTAATTTACGCGATTATTTGTTTAAGAATTGTTAAAAAGATTAAAAAAGTTTTAAATGGGAGCTTTAAGCCTCATCAATAGCTTTTCCTATATCATGGCGCATATACTTGTTTGCAAAGTCAACCCACTCGGTAGCTTCGTAAGCCTTTGCTCTCGCCTCTTTTAAGGTATCTCCGGTAGCTGTAACTCCGAGGACTCTTCCGCCGTTTGTAACGATGCGGCCTTTCTCGTCAAACTTTGTTCCGGAGTGGAAGCAGTAGTAGTCTTCTTTTCCTTCGAACTTTTCAAGTCCGGAAATAGGGAATCCTTTTTCGTACTTTACGGGATATCCGTCGCTTGCAAGGATTACGCAAACTGTCGCCTTGTCTTCAAACTGAAGATCGATCGTATCGAGCTTTCCGTCGATGCAGGCTTCCATAACGTCGATAATATCGTTCTTAAGTCTCGGGAGCACAACCTGCGCCTCGGGATCGCCGAATCTTGCGTTGTACTCAAGGACTCTGGGTCCCTTCGGAGTAAGCATAAGTCCAAAGAAGATTACACCCTTAAAAGGTCTTCCCTCAGCCTTCATTGCGTCTACGGTAGGCTGGAAGATGTACTTTTTGCAGAAATCGTCAACTTCTTTTGTATAGAAAGGAGTCGGGGAGAAATTGCCCATTCCGCCGGTATTAAGTCCCTGGTCTCCGTCCTTTGCACGCTTATGGTCCTGAGCGGAGGACATGATCTTTACGATGTTTCCGTCAACGAAAGAAAGTACGCTGACTTCACGTCCGGTCATAAACTCTTCGATAACCATGCGGTTTCCGGCCGAGCCGAACTTTTTATCCTGCATGATCTCCTTAACGCCGTCAACAGCTTCCTCAAGAGTATTGCAGATAAGTACGCCCTTTCCGAGAGCAAGTCCGTCAGCCTTAAGAACGATAGGGAACTCAGCCTTTGTCTTTAAATATTCAATAGCCTTGTCGGCATCGTCGAAATTCTCGTAAGCTGCTGTGGGAATATTGTACTTTTTCATAAGATCCTTGGAGAAAGCCTTGCTTCCTTCGAGGATTGCCGCATTTTTCCTAGGGCCGAAGGCTCTGATACCTGCCGCCTCAAGTTCGTCAACGAGGCCGCCCACAAGGGGATCGTCCATTCCTACGATTACAAGATCAATAGCTTTTTCCTTTGAAAAGGCAACTATCTTGTCAAATTCCATGGCGCCGATGGGAACGCACTCTGCGATGCTTGCTATTCCGGCATTTCCCGGCGCGCAGTATATTTTATCGACTCTTTTACTCTTTGCGACGCTTGTTGCGATGGCGTGCTCGCGGCCGCCGCTTCCAACGATAAGTATTTTCATGTTGTTTCTCCCTTGTTAGAAATAGGTTACTCACCATAGGTAACAATATCAGCAAACCGCTCTTTAGTCAATATTTTTGACACCTCAACTTGCGTCCCCCTGTGTCAAAAAATGAACCCCCACCCCCGTCCCCGGGTGTCAAAAAAATGAACCCCCATCTACGGGGGTTCATTTTTGGTTTATGATTCATTTGTCTTTCTTGGTAACCTTTGATTTCTTTTGGTTGCCCTTAATGATACCAAAGGTTGTTCCACCGGTAACGGCAGCGGCAAGTGCGATCCACCACCAGTTCCAGCTTTTCTTAGCACTTACGGTGTCTAAGCCCTCTGAGAGAGCGGACTTCTCATCGCCGATATTCTCAGTCTTGGTATCGGTAAGTCCCTCGGCAAGAGCTGACTCCTCATTCTCGATAGTCTCGGTATTCTCAGCAGTATCTTCAGCGTTTGCATCTGCCTCATCAGCTTCGTTATTTGCTGCGCCTGCATTGCCTGCTGCATTTACATTTCCGGCTCCCGCATTGCCTGCTGCTACGTTTCCTGCTGCATTGCCTGCGCCTGCGTTACCTGCATCACCCACAGCAACGTTTGTTACTGCAGCGGGAATGGTCTGAGCAGCGGGAGCTACTGTATCAGCAATAGCGGCTGTTCTCTCGAGCGCTCTTATTGCGTCAACCTTTGCGTTGTACTCATTGGTAACGGTAGTAAGCTTAGAAACGAGGTTGTCTCTGTCAGTCTGTGCAACAAGGAGAACCTTTTTAGCAGCCTCAAGGCTTGCGGTCCACTTATTGATGGTCGTGACATCAGCCTTTTCAAGTTCAAGCTCTGCGAGTTTTGTCTTTAAGTTATCAACTTCGGTCTGAGCTGCAGTGATCTTTCCCTGAGCCTCAGATGCGCAAGGCCATGGATCTCGACAAAGCACCCGCGATACCCGGACGACGCAACCTCATGGAGCTGCTGCACAACCCCTTCACC